>JAMOOB010000214.1 GCA_027066265.1 Desulfurococcales archaeon | reverse complement strand
TATTCCACAACGAGTTCGAATGGATCGAAACAAACGTTGTCTTCAAGACTAGCGAAGAGCTAGAGAAGGTGATCAGGAAACTTGCGTATCGTGCCGGCATCGAACCTACTATCGCACAACCCATAGTTGAGGGAGTAATAAAGCCTGAGGGGTACCGAGTTCACATAGTTCTAGACGTTGTTTCTCGTCGAGGACACACGTTCACGATCAGAAGGTTTAGGGAATCTCCTTTCACGATAGTAGAGCTCATATCCAGAGGCATGCTAGATCCAGGGTTAGCAGCCTTGCTATGGCTCGTAGCCGAGAGCAAGCAAGGCATTGTAATATACGGACCTACGGGAGCTGGTAAAACAACGTTGCTGAATGCTATCGCTATGCTCCTACCGCCAGAGGTCAAGATAGTTGTTGCCGAGGATACGCCCGAGATAACGCTTCCCTTCCACGAGAATTGGGTAGCTATGGTAACTAGGCTTAGTAGCGATCGAAACGTTCAAAGCGTAACGCTACAGATGCAGGTAGAGTCCGCAATGAGGCAACGTCCCGATATACTGATACTTGGCGAAATAAGGTCTAGGGAAGCCTATAGCTTCTTTCAAGCTGTATCGACAGGCCATGGAGGTCTTACAACTGTACACGCAGAATCAGTCGAAGCTCTCATAAGACGCCTCACTTCGCCGCCCATGAACGTTCCCAAGGCATTGATCGCTACAACACGTCTTTTCGTACAGGTACTCAGATTGGCTATCGAAGGAACCGTGCATAGAAAGATCGTGGTTGTACACGAGGTAGATTCGTACGATCCTTCCAGGGATGTAATACGTCTTAGAACCGTATCTAAGTGGGATCGCGCAAGCAATCTATGGCTTCTCAAACTCTCTGGAAGTACAACGCTTTCAACGATAGCTAACCTAGCGGCTCTTCCCGTAGGTGAAATAGTTGAGGATCTCCTTCGAAGAGCAACGCTACTATGGTATGCAACGAAGAAGAATCTGGATATCGTGTCTCTATACGCATTGATTAGGAGGTATAAGAGAGATCCAGAAGTAGTTTATAGAGAAATCGTCAAGATCTTGGGAGATCCCTATGAGGTCCACGAACTTAAAGAGGAGGAAATCGTCGTTGTATAGCACTATCGAAGACGTTGCCTCAATCATCTGCAAACCCGTGAAGATCTTCCTCTCGAAACATAAAGGTCTCGAACCCTACGTAATAGGCTCGGGTCTTGCATCGAGTTTCGATAGATACGTCACTGTAGTCTCTATGACGATAGTCGCGATGATCATGATCGGGTTCGCAATATCAGCGTATATTCTTCTTCGCTACCTACCTCTATCTACGGCTTTGCTAATATCGCTCGGAATCACTCTATCGGTAATCCTACCGCTTTCTTTAGGTCTAGCTCTATCCATACCCGTAACCATGTATAGAAACCGTGGAAGCATACTCGAGGCAAAGTTCCCTCTCCTAGCATCGGCACTATCGCTACTTCTAGCATCGGGTACCAGCATAGCGAAAGCTTTCGATGTTTTAGCCTCTAGATACCACGAGATTCTCAGACCATTCAGAGTCGAGATACAGCTAGTGAATTCCCTTACAAGGCTAGGTATGCCACTACACGAAGCTCTAAAGCTTGTCGCTTCGATCACTCCCTCGCCCTCCGTTCGCGAACTCTTCGAAAGCCTAGCAACGGCTTCGAAAATAGGGGGAGATCCTGCCGAAATCGTGAGAGCCGCTATGCAGAATTATGTAGATCGATACAGTTTGAAAGTGGAGAAGTTCGTGAACGACATAGGTATCGTCATGGAGAGCTACCTAGCGATCTCAATGATTCTTCCCCTCATGTTGGGAGGAATTGCAGTGCTATTCATATTCTTACCCATGGGGTTCCTCAACTTCGACAACATAATGTTCCTAACGGTCTTCATACTGATTCCAACGATATCCGTGCTATCGATAATCGTTATCGAGAGCTTGTTGTCTAGGATGAGGGTGTAAGCAATGGATCTGCAAAGAATTCTCGCATTAATCGCGCTAGACACCATCTTGATCGCTGTGCTAGGAGTAATTGCACCGCTATACGTGTACCCACGTATATTCAGCTACCTAGGAATAGACGAACTTTCGAAACCTAGGATCGCGATAACGACGCTTAGCTTTGGACGCCTACGCTTACCATTCGTTTCAGGTAAGTACTCGATATTCTTCGTAGGAAACCTCGTTTCGATGATATCGGCTGCCGTATACCTACATCTTCGTCAGCGCTACAAGACCATGACGATCGTTCGCGAAGGCATGCTGCAGCTGATACCCATGCTGAACTCCTTCGTTAGAACTGGTACGCCTCTCATCCAAGCACTCGAGAACGCTGCATCAATGCTTCGAGAACCCCTATCAAGCTACGTTAGAAGGTTCACGGCTTTGATTAAGTTGGGAGAGGATCCGTTTCGAGCAATGCGAGAATGCTTTCCACGATACGTTGCTCCGGAAGCTAGGTTGCTAGCTTCATCGATAGTCATCGCAATGACTAGCGGTGGTCGAGTTGCGGAGGTTCTTGAGGAAGCTACTAGGTACGTATACCAGTTGCAACGAATGGACTACCTAATGAAGTTTAGATTAGCTGAGCATAGATTCATAGCACTTAGCGCGGTGCTCGCATTTGCGTTATCGAGTATCGTAGTTACGTGGTTAGTGTCCTCGATAGCTAAGCTCAGCACAACGATGCCCACCGCAATCACTGTAAATATTGACAAGGTATTGTCGTGCTACTTCCTGTCCACGATGATGCTCTTGATAGCTTCGAGCATAGTCGTGAGCAGACTGACCACGGGAACGTTCTTGCTAGCTCCGCGATACATAGCTATGCTAGCGCTACCCATATCGATGTTGTTCGTGCTCTACGACAGAATTCTCTCCCTGCTTAGCCCTGGATCGTAGGTAGGTTCCTACCTTAGCCAGTATCGTCAGAATCAAATCTCCTTCACCGCGCATCTCTCTACATTCAAGCTCTCGAAGTCCACAATCGATAAGGGTCTCGATCACTTTCGAAAGACGAAGCACTTCAATTCCATGTCTATGGATGAGCTGGACTAGACCCTGGCGTTCAAGTTCATTGATCTCCTCATCATCGAGCAACACGATAGGTCGAATCCTCTGAACTCCATATAGCTCGCGAAGGTTTTCGATCATCGATCTTATCGTCGAAGTCAGCTTCTCGACGTGGCGCTTAACGTACTTAACGCCCTTGATGGATCGGCACTCCAATACAACGATCTCATCGCGACCGAATCCAAGAACATCGACAAACACTAACCGTTTCTTACCCCGTCTACCTGGGATACTGATTGGGTGCGAAACTCGTACAGCGTATCCTAGGCAATGCAAGTACCTCCATCCTAGCTCTACGAGGTATCTAGGCATGATCGTCACCGTGATGAACTCCCTACCGTCTGAACGATGATGACAAGCCGGTATCTGAGTTCTTTAGAAACCACTTCTTCTTAGGGCTCGGTGCCTAGATGTCTGTTTTAATAGTTGGATTAGGAGAAGTTGGTTCAGCGCTCTACCGCATATTTCAGGAACGTTACAAGGGTCCTACGTATGGATACGACATCGATCCAGCGAAATCTATCCATACCCTCGACGAGATCCCTAGCCCCATAGACTACCTCCACATAGCGATACCGTTCTCCTCATTGAATCAATTCGTTGACGTCGTCGATAACTACGTTCGTAGATTCCAACCTAGAATGATCTTCATCCATAGCACCGTTGCCATAGGTACTACGAGACGTGTATACGAACGTGTAGGGAGACCGGTAGTGTATACACCCATACGTGGAAAGCATCCAAACCTCTACAGACATATTCTTTTCTGGCCTAAGTGGGTATCGGCTCTACCTCTCAAAGACGATGTTCTCGAAGAAGCTAGGAAGCATCTCGAATCGGTTGGTCTGAATGTCAAGATATGCATGTCGAGTCCCGAAAGCCTTGAGCTTGCAAAGCTCTGGGAAACAGTATACAGAGCAATAATGATCGCTTCGTGGCAGGAACTACACCGAGTAGCCCTGAAGTATGGAGCAGATCTCTCAGTGATAGCCGAATTCATAGCAGAAGTACATAGAGTTCTACACGATAGACCAGTATACTATCCAGATGTTATCGGAGGTCACTGTCTCATACCGAACACGAAGATATTGAATGAATGCTATCCATCAAAGTTATTCGAATTCGTTCTGGAATCCAACGAACTTAGAAAGAAGGAGATCGAAGATCCAGAAGTTCGCAAAGGAATAGATGTAGTCAAGCGAGTATACGAAGCTCTAACAAATCGAGACTACTTCGGTATGTAGCTATGAGCATAGCTTTGAACTACTCACTCATCGAACGCATCGCAGAGGAATGCAACGTCGATTCACATCGATTTAGAAAAATTTTGAAAGACATATTGCTAGAGCTTCAGAACGTAGATGTACAACGCCTTGAATTGCTAGGTCGAAGCATAGAGCTCTACAGTAACAATGTTAGAACTACGAGCAGATTAAAGCTTGCTTTCGGATGTATAGAGGGCAAACCATCCATTGTTCTCATAACTAGTTGCGAGTTTGCGAAACGTGCTTCAACTGCTTTTAGAGGCGTACAAGATATGTTCATAGGTTTCACGAACAACGAAGTTATTGTATCACAGGCCTCGGGAAACCCCATGATGAAGATAACGTTGAACAATAGAGAGATCAGCAAAGACATCGCTCTACCATTCGTGAGCGCACTACTGGTTTCAAGCATAATCACTCTTGCATGTTTAGATAATTCGGGCAAGCTCCACGTTTATACGGTGTTCGACGTTCCTCATACCCTCAGCTCAGCAGAGCTTGGAATAGAGCGTTGCCGAGAAGCTGCAAGCCAAATACTCTCATTAGCACTGCTAGCATCTGCACTCATCATTGCAAGCCATCGCATTGCAGAGAACGACGAATTGAGGAAATGCATGACCGAAAAAATAATCTATTTAACCAACGAACTTGGACGAAACATATACAAGCGAATGTCTTTCGTTTATCACACTTAGCGTTAGCCACACTCTGGGTAGTCGTCTGGTACTTTTGCTCTGAAGTATTTGCCGGTCTCTGGATCTTGGAATAGTCCGATCTTCACACCCTTCCTACCCTTAGGAGCTAGCATCCACACCTTCTTAGGCACCAACTCCTTCTCAACACCACTCGGAGTCCTAACCCTAACAGGCTGAGTACACGCCACCATCCAGATCACCCGTGATCTACATAATGGTTAGGAGTATTGAAAGCATTGCGTAAGGTTTGACCTTAACAAGTGCGATTGATTATGTATAGATGTTTTCATCTTAGTACCGGTTTGGTATAACGCTGAGGGTATAGCGTTCTCGTCAAGAATTGCAACGATGCTACTCGATCAATGCAGTTACGTTTCTCAGCACACGTTCTAGTAATTCGAGGGTTTGCTTGCTAAGTTCGTAACTGCGAAGCGTTTCGCAACGGAATCCATGTTCTTCGAGTACCATCTTTATGTACGAACATCTATGTGCTCCAGCATTTGTGTATATGAGCGTACACATTGTTGGTGTAATTCCATAGCGTTCAAGAGTCTTGAGCACGTTCTCTGCGAGATTCTGGTTCGTGGTTGCATACGTTCTAACTAACGATGTTTTTGAGGATAGCATTGCTTTTGCAATGTTTGGAGGTACATCAGTACTCCAACTAGGGTACGAGTAGTCTATGGAGATTCTAAACCTTGAGAATAGCGCTGGCAATGAAACGAGTACGTCTAGTGCACGTCCTCGAAGCACAACGAGACTTCCATCGACTAATATCGTCAGTAGGACTACTTGGCTTGCCGGTGACGAACTACATACCTTCGTTAGGTAGGCTACGACACCTAATACAATTCTATCGAAGTCCTCTGGACACGACGAAGCTAGGTCTAGCACTACAACTCCTCCACCAATCATTCCACGAGCTGAACCGTACTCCTTTACGACAAGCTGACCTTTTGCAACCGATTTCTTCCAATGAATAAGCTTCACATCGTCGCCCGGAACGTAGAATCTCGAACCAATGTATTCCCCTCTACGACTTCTAATAGTGGAGAATAACTCGATAAATAGAACCCTACCCATGCCCGTACCGTACCTTGCACGCGTAGCAGCCTTGCCTCCTCTCGCACCCGTGATCATTCCTGCTAAGAGGGTTTCTACGTAGCGAACCCGTTCACCAGCATATCGCTCAATTATATCAAATACTCGTTTCGTGCTTGGAACCACGTTTACGTTAACAAACTCTATTCTTCGTATGCAGGAGAAACCCCATCTGTCGTGGATGTATATCTCGACGACGCACCTCTTAAAACCAAGATTACGACCATGTACTTCAACGCGTGAAAGGATTGGTCCCTCGCCTTCCTTGGAACTGTAAGAATCCTCGATTCGAAGCTCTATACGAGCAACATTGGATCCCTCTACCAGCACATCGAGGGGTGCGCTCGAACCAATCTCTATTTGCAACTCTTTTCGAAGAATAAGGATGCGTGTCTTCCTCATCCTACCTATACCTAGCTGAACTTCTGTGAGAACGATGCCTATCAACGCGATGTAGAAGATCAACGTAGTAGGATCGAAGATTGTTGCAGGACCTAAGATTCCTGCTATACGAAGGGTGCACTCGGTTCCGAAACCCAAGGGTTCGCGAAGCCATCTACGTTGCGCAGGGCCAATTGCTACGGGTAGGAATGCCGCAATTGTGAGCGCTAAGGGTACGAGGAAAACGGTTCTAGAACTACATAGCAATGATGCTAGCAGAAACGGTGGTACCGCACGAAATCTCCTCAACGCAGCGAGAACTATCATGGATACTGCCAAGAATAAGATCGTGAACGCATTACTAACAATCCAAGCGACTACGATCATGATTGTCGTTATCGCTATCAGTATCCACAGCAATCTTGCTCGTCTAACTTCGATTTCCACGATGAACAGCGATGCCGTGGCTAAGATCAACGAAGCAAGATCTTGGAGTTCTTGTTCGACCAAAGATCTCGGCATTAATACGAGCTTGATGTAGTCGTAGACTGGAAGTGCTAAATGCTTGATGTCTAGATACACCGATCGATTTCCTATCAACATCCGTAAGAACTCAGCATTATCTCCTAGTACTAGCATAGAGTTCGTAAGAATCTCTGGATCCGAGATAACCACGATCTTGCCTAGCCCTACACTACGCATACATGCAATGGGGAAGGATCCAATCACGTCTATTCCCTGCCTGTACTCACCATCACCATCGATATCGAGGTACGAGAAAGGCGATGTATACGCAAAACATTTCCAAGAACCTTTAACGACCCTCAACGTTACTGGTACGTTGAGGACTATCCTCATCGTTCTGTTACGAAGTGTAGCGAGAGCTATCGGCAGATCGGGCGAGGCGTTGCAGTAAACATCGTCCCTTACCGGTGTCGGAACTATTTCTAATCCTTCTAAGAGACTTGACATTCCTTGCGATAGGTTGCCGTCCCAGAAGATCAAGACCGTGAGCCCTTTTTCTACAAGGTTGAGCAACGTCGAGCTTTCATACTCGTTCAGTTCAGATCTAGGAACTATAATCAGCACAGCATTCGTAGGTACGCTAGAGATATCTAACGTTGTAACTGCATTGAATCGATGTACGAATCGTTGCAATCCCCAGGTTCCGGTATTGAATGGACTGTAATCGGATTTCGAAGGCGTTACGCTGATTACGAACGCTAATGTCGAGGTTGCAAAGGTTACGAATATCAACACCATGAATAGGAGGCGGCGAAGCTCCATGCTTTGTCACTCCTTCGGTACCGGTACTTTCCTAAGCGCTTCCTCAACAATGCCTCGACTTGTCAACCCCTCTGCTTCTGCCTCGCTAGTCAACCTAATTCTGTGCGCTACCACGTAGGGCGCTAACATTTTCACATCGTCGGGGATGACGTAGTCCCTACCCTTGTAAGCTGCATAAACACGGCTAAGCCTAGCGAGGTCTATCGATGCACGATGACTTGGTCCGTACGATACCGCTTCGTGTCTACGCATAAACGTTACGAGATCTACAATGTATTTGGTTATTCGAGGCTCGATGAAAACTTCACGCTTGATAATCTCCATTATTTCCAGTACTTGTTGCGGGGTCAGTATCTGCGATACTCTCTCAGCAACAAGCTCGTCTGAACGCGCAACTATTTCGAATTCGTGCTGCGGATCACAGTAATCACTGAAGATAGAGCTCGAGAACCTATCTACAAGAGTTTCGGTTAGTGGATACACGCCAATTCCTATCCTTATCGGTACTTGCGTCGCTATGACTAGGAATGGTTTCGGAAGAACATAAGTGATTCCATCCACGGTTACTTGCCCTTCCTGCATCGCTTCGAGTATCGCCGATTGCGATCGTGGATTTATTCTCGAGATCTCGTCTATCAGTACAACATTCGCAAACAGTGGTCCTTTAACGAACTTCGTCTCTCCGTGAAGCGTATATATATGGAAGCCCGTTATGTCGGTAGGCAGTATATCGGGGTTTCCTTGAATGCGTTTAAATGATCCACCTATGCATCTAGCTAGCGATTTAGCCATCAACGTCTTTCCCGTGCCTGGATAGCCTTCTATCAATACATGTCCTCCAGCGAACAGCGTAGAGACAACGATCTCCAGATCCTTGTCCTTGCCTATGATTACCTTTCGAACCTCCGACACAACACTCTTAATAAGCATCTTGGCATCGTCAACATCACGAATGCGTTCCACCACAGAGCAACACCGACTACTCACAGCAAGGGTTCCAGTAATGTAGCTACATTACCTCGTAGTCCAGAGCTTTCTTACCCACCTTACTACTCTGTACAAGATCTTCTTAGCTATGCGCATGGTCACCACGATTGCGTATGAAACACATAGTGCCAACGTTACGTAGCTCGCGATCAGAATGGATCCAACGGCAGGGAATCCAAAGAGAACGTTCTCAACAACGTTCTTATTCACGCATTCCTCGAAGAACTTCTTTAACAAGAGTATGCTCGATATTCTATCCTTGTACACGGGAACCACCGCAGTAACCCTTATGAAGAGGTAAGAGAACTTGTTTGGTCCTACACATATTGGTACTCGAAAGATTGAGTAACCAAGAACGTACTCTTCGCCGTAACGACCTTTGTAAACTACGAACGTTACTACATGGTTACTAACGTTCTCCGTCCAAACGTCTAGTATCGCATAGTGTTGCGCCGATAAGCATATGGTCCAGCTATGGAATCTGTAGGGAGCTTCACCTACCTCTAGATATCCTACGACTGCCTTATTTCTGTAGAGAGCATAGAACTGTTCAACGATGCTACTACCAAGGATGTTTGCTAGGTATGGAACGCTCCTAACTTGTATCAATGTCAAGTTCTTCGTAAACACGACGTGGGGCAGGTTCTCAACTACGTAGCTGTACGTATATAGCTCTAGATGTGCAACGGGTTTGGAAATGCCTTGCGCTCCAACCTCTACTATCGTAGGAGTAGCAACTACTACAGCTATCGTTACCAGGAGTGCGAACAGCATCGATACCAAGGTCTTGAGGTAGTATCTCCCCGAAAACACTTCGATACCGCGTCTTCGCTCTGGCTCTATTCTATATCGTTTACGAACGTACTTGTCAACTACTAGGAAGGTCGCTATCGTTGCTAGCGAAGCATATATTATCGATGGAGTGCTGTGGAAAAGGTCGAGAGCTCTTTCGAGACCGTGTCTACGAGCTTCCTCTACGATCAAAGCTATGCGCACAACGTTTCCAAGAAATGCAACGCCTACGCCAACAGCTAAGCCTAGCGTTATCGCCTTGATCTTCGTCTTCCAGTCGCGTATTCGTTCCAGTAATACTAGCAGTATTGGTACTACGGCTATGATCGAGCTGATGCTTACGATACCGCTACATGCAGCTGCAATCTCGAGCATTACTTTTCCTTCCGGTCCCTGAACCACGAGGTAGGTAGACTTTCCAGATACGTAGCTAGCTCCCGTAATGAAGGAGACTATCAATCCCACAAATTTGGATAGCGCCAGCGATGCTCTATCTAGCAAAGGTCTTGGGAGAGGAGTTGCGAACACTAGTGCGATCAGCGCTACGCTTAGCTCTCTTAGCCCGCGCTCTCCGTATACGCATATCACCAGACACGCTATGTATACAGTCATGGAGATCGAGCACAGAACATCGCGATACTCTATGAATAGCGTTGACAGTGCTCTGAACAGTATAGCGACGGAGGTTAGTGCTAAAGCTAGCAGTATCCTCGAGATCCTCAAACTGCAATCGACGTGAAGCCTATCTCCTCGAAGCCCGAAGAGTACGAATGCTATCGTCAGAGCTATGACTATGTACGAAAACTCTTCGCTCGTCGTCATG
>JAMOOB010000213.1 GCA_027066265.1 Desulfurococcales archaeon | reverse complement strand
TTTGAAGACCTAGGTAGGTAAAATAGGTAGAGGATCGGTACCATGAGAGCTACTCTCATCACCTCGGTAGAGCTACTGCATCTTCATACACAAAGAATTTTAAACGAACAAAGTTCTTACAATGCGTTTCCTACGCAGCGCACTAAATAAAGATGAATCGAATCTCGGACGTAAAGAGCTTAAGCTCGTAAAGAATGTTGTCAGGATGGTTTCCGGCGTGGTTTGTCTTGGGTGCTTTTCGGTGCTGTGTCGCGTTACCAGCTGTATACGCGTACTCCTTTACTGATGGCGTAGTTCATGACTTCGGATCCGATTCTGGTTCCGGTGAGTATTGGGATAGCTTCCTTGTTTGGAAAGTTCTTCTTTACGATCTCTGTCTTTGCGAGTAGCTTACCTACGTCGCTATGCTTTGGCCTAACCTTTACCTCTACTACGTACACCTTCCTCTCCGTGACGATGAGTAGATCGATATCCTCGTTGTCTACCCTAGCGTTTCTCTGCCACGAAACGATTCTATCCCCAGAAGCAACGCATTCGTATGCAATGGTATCCAGCGTAAACTTTGCATAGGTACTCTCAGCGAGTGCACCAAGAACATCCTCTACGTTGGAGAGCCTACGATTATGCTCAGCAAGCGTTTCCCAGATCCTCTTAATCTCTTCAAGAATCTCGTTGAACTTCCTATCGTGTTCCTCCAAACGCTTCTCAATAACTTCGAACCTCTTGTCGTGTTCAAGAAGCTTTTTCTCAATCGCTTCCAAACGTTTATCGTGTTCGAGTAGTTTTCGTTCTATTGCTTCGAATCTCTTGTCGTGTTCCAAGAGTTTCTTTTCGAGGATCTCGAATCTCTTATCATGCTCCAAACCCTTTTGATACAGTTTGTTGAAGTCTTCGCGAAGCTTCTTAAGCTCTTCCTCGATGATTTCAAACCTCTTATCATGCTCAAGAGATTTCTGATAAAGCTTATTGAAATCCTCTCTAAGCCTCCTCAACTCATCGAGGATCTCCCTATAGCCAAGCAAACCAGCAACCGCGTAGCGAAACTCCTTATCCTTCTCGAGCAGTTCTAGGAATTCTCGTTTCAGCATAGACACCGATCCTCTCCCCTCCACGATACGTATCCAGAGCTATAAGACGTCGCGATGAATGTTCTTCGATGCGTGGTAGGTATATAGGGTTTGTAGACTTATCTAGCTACGGTGATTGCTTGGATCGGGATTCGCTCAACATCGTTACCCAGTCCATGGATTCCCTAGTCGCGTTGGTTCGTACCTGCGATCGGGTTTCCGAAGAGGTTTGTAGGGTCCTGGCTAGGAAGGGTCGTCTCATCGATGCGTCTAGGTGTAGGTACGGTGTTCTAAACCTGTTCGAGGTTCTCGTAGATGTTTTGATCGGTGGCAAGGCTTCTCGATGCATCGATATCGATAGGGTTCTGGTTGAGCGTATTCGAAGCTCGGTAGCGTTGATGGAGCTACGCCTATCGGTGGCAGAGATCCTAAACCTCTTTCCCGTTCTCGAGGTTCTGAAGCTCTTCATCGACCACCCCGATCTGTGTAGAGATGTAGCCAACGCTGTACACGACATCGTAGAGGGGAGGAGATTCATCGACTGCGGATCGCTGGATACCGATAGCTGCATCGCTCTGATAGCTAGCTACATATCGATAGTGCGAGGCGAACCACCGATATACGTACCTCCTCCAAGGTTCGAGAAGGTGTTGTCGAGGATACCCACGGCAAAGACCTGCGTAACGATGAGAGACCTCGTATACGGTAGACCCCGAGTACCGAAGCGTATCGATATCGAGAAGATGTATCGAGAAATCTATTCGTGGTACACCAAAGCAATCCCACTACTCAAAACCCTTGCTTACACCAGGAAACTCGATCCTAGGTACCTCTACGCATCGTATAGATACATCACCGAATACATGCCTAGACCAGGAGAAGCATCGATACCAGACATAGCTACCGTAGCCCA
>JAMOOB010000212.1 GCA_027066265.1 Desulfurococcales archaeon | reverse complement strand
GAATCACTTTGAGAGCTTCTCTATAAATACGGAGCTCAGCTTCCATCCTACCCATTTCAAACCTACGCATCTCTACGAGTCTCCTAACCGCTTCAACGATATTCTCATCGCTATCTAGACCGAGCTTACTGACGATCGAACGTTGTTCTCGTTCGATGTCTTCGAACCTCTTCTTCAACTCTTCGAATCTTCTCTTAAGATCTCTGTAATCCTTCATCCTCGTGCGCAGAGCTCCAACATCGATGCTCTGAATAGCGTTCACGAACTGTAGCGCTTCCTTAACCTGAGCAAGTTCGTTCTCTATCTTTTCGAGTTCCTCGATCTTCTTGACGAGCTCTCTCAGCTTCTCGAGTTCGAGAACCATGTCTCTCGATCGTTCGATCTTCGCAACTTCTTCTCTAAGACTAGACTCCTCCTCGCTCAGCCTATCGATCTCCTTGCCGAGATGTTCAAGCTCTCTATCGATCTTCTTAAGCTCGTTCTCGAGCCTAACGATTTCCTGTCGAAGCATGTTGAGCTCTCCTAGCGCTTCGCGGAACCTCCTTATGTAGGGCTTCAGAACTTCTCGAGCTTTCTCAAGATCTTCGAGACCTAGTAGCTTCAGTATCATCTCTTTTCTTTCGGCTGGTCGAGCATCGAGAATCTTCGTAAGCTCATCCTGTCGCGCTATCATTGTGTACCTAACAGCATCTGGGCTAGGAACTCCGAAGAGCTTGAGTACTTCGTTAACGACGTTCTCGACACCCGTCGCTATGAGCTTCATCTTCTTCTTTTCATCGTCGAGAACTTCGTAGAGCTGCGCTTCGTCGCTACCCGAGCTCCTCACAACTCTTCTAACAAGGTATTGCTTGCCTCCAACGTCTAGCAAAACCCTTATCTCGCCCTCGCTACAGCCATGACGAAGCAGATCCTTCTTGCTAGATCCTCTCAACGCAGCTCGTTTAACGAAGAGTGCGTACACTATGGAGTCGACTATCGTACTCTTACCAGCTCCGTTAGGACCCACAATCGCGGTGAGACCGGGGTGGAACTCTATATCGCTCTGTTCATGCGATAGAATGTTCCTTATGAATACGTGACGAATGGTTATCGTTCTACTCATTACCGACACCCCTATGGAATCTCAGTAAACCTAGGCCGTAGCCGAAGCTCTTACTCGACGTTGTTGAGTTCGAGGAGCGTTTACCTACGTAGTTAGCAACGATGGTACTCCTCATCGATGCGAATGCTTTGCGTGCTGCTTCGAGTAGCTGAGGATCGTTTAGAAGTGCTTCAACGAGTTTTCGTGCACATGCATCGCATGGATCCTGAACGAGATCGTACACAAGCTCTGCTAGTCGTTGATCGGCTACAACGATCTCGATGAGTTTCCTAAGATCGAGCTTCTCGACGTTTTCGATCCCTACGATCGTACGTCGATCCTCGCTCTCGGTATCGCCTTCTCGTTCTACTACGTAGTGCTCGATGAGGTTCGACCGTGTCAAGGCTTCTAGCTCTCTCATCAACAAGTTCAATGGTTCGCGACCTCTAACCGTGAGAACTACGATGGGTTTCTTCGCGTAGCTTCCGTACTTAGTAACGGCGTTCCTAACGTACTCCAACGCTTGCTTAACGCTGTCAAACGTACCGATGATCCATGGACGCACCGACGTCAACTTTATGAACTGTACGCTGGGCTCATCACCGCTCAGATCGACGAGAGCTACCTTCTTTCCATCCTCGCTGTATTCATCTCTACGAAAGACCTCCGTAGCACCTGGATAGACTACCGGTGCTCCATCGCGGGTCCGGAACATCTTCGTACCGTGGTAATCGCCTAGCGCTACGTAGGAGTAGCCCGTGGGAATGCTTGCTACAGACGCATCTGCTGTCGGAATTCCCAGCTCTTTGAGTAGGAGATGCGCTACGAGTATGGAGTGCTTAGTACGTGGCTTCGCGAGCTCTATCTTTCCACGTGCTGAGTAGGGTACGGCGACAAGCT
>JAMOOB010000211.1 GCA_027066265.1 Desulfurococcales archaeon | reverse complement strand
TATAACGATAACTACGTATCAATCGGCGTTTAGGTACATAGACCAGCTCTATCCCTACTACAGCTTCCTAATAGTCGACGAAGTTCATCACCTACCCGCGGATAAGTTTAGGTACATAGCTGAGCATAGCGTAGCTATCTACCGCATGGGTTTATCGGCCACGGTCGTTAGGGAGGATGGTAGGCACGTAGAGCTCTTCCCCTTGATGGGGGGCTTGGTGTATCACAAGAGCGCTAGCGAGCTAGCTGACGAAGGCTACTTAGCTAGGTACAAGCTGATCGTGGTAAAGGTGGAGCTAACTCCTGAAGAAAAGGCTAGGTATAGGAAGCTCTTGGAGGAGTACAGGAGGTTAGCGGCTGGAAGAACTTTCGAGCAGCTCCTAGCGGCAGCTAAGCAAGGCGATGAATCAGCGATCAAGGCGATCAAAGTTAGGACGGAGCTTAGGCAACTAGTTCACAATGCGCAGAGGAAGATAGAGATCGTTCAGAAGATCGTTAGGGAGGAGTTGATGAGGGGTAGCAAGATACTCGTATTCACTCAGTACGTAGACCAAGCTAAGAAGCTCGCCGAGATCTTGGCGGCTCCGTACATAACGGGCGAGCTCGA
This sequence comes from Desulfurococcales archaeon, assembly GCA_027066265.1. GTDB lineage: Archaea > Thermoproteota > Thermoprotei_A > Sulfolobales > Ignisphaeraceae > JAADCV01. The sequence continues at coordinate 1,381 of JAMOOB010000211.1, read as the reverse complement.
CGAGCTCGCTAGGAAGAGTAGGTTAGAAGCGTTTAGAGCTGCTAAGAGCGGGGTGCTGGTACTGACCACAGTCGGTGACGAAGGTATAGACATACCTGACGCCAACGTGGGGATCATAGTGGCTGGAACGGGCTCTAGGAGACAGTACCTACAGAGGCTAGGTAGGTTACTTAGGCCTGCTCCAGGTAAGGAAGCTAGGCTATACGAGATAGTGGTTAAGGATACCTTCGAGGAGTACGAATCTAGGAGGAGAAGGAGCGTACTAGCATCCCTAAGCATGTAGTGATGAGGCGCTTTAGGACTGATCCATGATGATAATCGGCCTCTGCTGAAGGATCAGCAATTGGTCGGTTCCTCACCCATCGGCCTCGAAGAACCTCATCACCCTACAGCCTTCCCTCCCGGCTAGGTATAGAGTTTCACGCCTCCTATCCGAAGCCTCAACGCATTGGATCCCAAATCGCTAGGTACTTAGCCTAGAGCTACCTACGCTAATCGGTGACTCCCTTGGAGGAAGCCGAGGAGTTTAAGGCCGTGTTCTCGGTACGTGCTTCGAATAGCGAGAAGTTCAAGGTAGTAGTTTCCTGCGGTACGGGACATAGGGTGGTAGTCGATGAGCCTAGCGAGCTCGGTGGAGGAGGCTCAGGCCCTAACCCCATAGAGCTATTCCTAGCTTCCCTAGCTAGTTGCTTCGCCATAACGCTCAGAATACACTCCACTAGGGAAGGAGTACCGATAGATAGGGTTGAGGTTGAAGGTCGAGCTGAGCTAGACCTTAGGTCGGTCCTAGGGATCGAGGGCTTCGAGCCGGGTTTAGAGCTAGTCGAGCTCAAAGCTAGGATATTCTCGAGCGCTAAGTGCTCAGACGTGGATAGAGTAGTGGATAAAACTCTTCGCACGTGGGTAGTAGGCTCGACAGTAGCTAAGTCAGGGGTTCTAAGGGTTGTGGTTGAGAAAATTGGGTGTTCTACCTAAGGCTCTTCCTGTAATCTAGGAACAACCTAATGCCGCAAACGCCAGGTACCTGAGCGTAGAAGTAGAGGTGCTCGGTCCACGGAATCCTAGCTATCCTAACCCCCATCAACCTCATCTCCTCTAAGCTCCTAAATAGCAGTACCGTGCCTACACCACTACCTCTAAACCTCTCATCGACTCCTATCGGGCCGAACCACGTAGTATGTAGAGCGCTATAGCATGAGAACCCTACTACCTCACTACCCTTCTTCGCCACGAGTACCGTTGGCTCGAGCTTCGAGAAAGCCATTAGTACTTCCGTCTTCCAAGCTGGGCCAAATCTCTCTAGAACCCACTTAGCTAGAGCTTCGGCTTCACTCCTCGAGCTCCTCTCGATCTCTATCCCTTCCCTAGACAGCTTCTCCTC
>JAMOOB010000210.1 GCA_027066265.1 Desulfurococcales archaeon | reverse complement strand
TGCTCTGCATAGCTCTAGAAATATTCCTCGGCTTGGCTTCGATACACCGATTCTATCGGCGTAGATCTGTACCTTGAAGAACCTAGCTATCCCAACCCTATCGAGGAGCTCCTCCGTTTCTCTACTGCTCCAGAACAGTACGTTGCCTACCACACCCATGTCGATACCCATGCTACTCAGCTTCTCTAGGCATGGAAGGGTATCGGGGAACAGTACTCTGCTAGGTTCGATCGTTCTAAACACCTCTCTTATCGTTGCCAGAACCACGTCTATGCCAAGACCGAGCCTCTCGCTCATCAACCTACGCGAGTAGTCAAGGACTTCGTCTACCGAAGCTTCTCGAAGTCTTCGAAACCTCCTAGCCTCCTGGTAAACACCGTCGATGATCTTCCTAACCTCTTCGAGATCCTTGCCGAGGATCCGAGCGATCCTCTCGGCAACCGCATCGAAGACCGCATCGAGTCTAAGCAACGTGTTCCACACATCGAACGAAACCACCTTCACGCTACGCATAGCAACCACGAACTGCTAGCACTCTTCACCAGCTAAAAACCTCGAGTACGTAGATCGACGATCCTCGAAGCCGTTTATAGGTTCGGAACCCAGCGATTACCTGGATGATGAGCTGGGACCTTGACTAGATCGATGAAGAAGGTTTCGCGCCCTGACGCCCCCTACATCTCCACGCAGAGCATTGATGCTTGCGCTACGTCGATGGGCTGTGATGATCTCGTAGGGTGAAGCGATGGGTGAGCGAGGAGGTTTCGGCTGAGCCTCTCCACCAGCTAACTCTCCTCTTCCTTGGGATCGATAGAAGTACGCATGCATGGTGCGAAAGGTTCCACGAACCGTAGCGATTCGTTGGTACGTAGCGTTCCTCTGCTAAGCGTTCTAGGAACTCGACGATCTTCTTCTCGAGCTCGTCTCTATCCAGCAGTATTTCGAATCCTAGCGCGAGACCCGAGAGAAAGGTTCCGGGAACGAGGTTCTTCTCAAAGTCTTCCAGATCCACGACCTTGACATCGGGTTCAGCACAGAGTTCTCTACGGAGAGCGTTCGAGATCTCTACCTCTAGATGCATAGCGTTCTCAATGTCTTGGAGCCTAGGTACGACGAGTAGATCCAGATCCTTGCCACGGTATGCGTAGACCGTGCTACCGATTCGAATACCCTCGCAAATATCGATGCCAACCTAGGACCGTGGTTGTAGACGTGCTCACGCTTAGCTTCGATCATTGCCTTCACGACCTTCTCAACGCGTTGCTGAGCATGGAAAACAGTTTCCGGGTAATCACCTTCCTCGAGAGCTCTACGAGCACGCTCCAAATCCTTGACGGCTTCTCGAAGGAATCACGTGCAAACTCTTCGTAGAAACCCGTAGCGTTCCTACCAACGTCTAGACTGCGTAGGGTGGTAGTATCGTTGAGTACCTCGACGTGATTGCTCTAACCAAAGCTTTTAGATCGATGCCTACACTCCTTTCTACGGTGATGCTTGTGGAGATCCCCAACATCATGGGTCTAACCATAGTTCAGGGCGTTGGCAAGGGTTCGGTAATGGTTGTTCGCGCCAAGAGAGTGTACGTAGCTACTCGAACGAGGTACCAGGAGGTTGTTATCGCTGATCTCGAGGATTTCGGTCTGAGCCTCGTTCTCGATGGCTACATCCAGAGCGCCGAGATAGATGAGTACATCTACCACGAATCGCTGGTCCACCCAGCCATGGTTCTCCACCCCAGCCCGAGGAAGGTTCTGATCGTTGGTGGTGGCGAAGGTGCTACCCTGAGAGAGGTTCTGAAGCATAGAACCGTTGAGGAAGCTACGATGGTGGATATCGATGGCGAGCTCGTCGAGCTATGCAAGAAGTATCTAGAGCCCATGCATAGAGGTGCGTTCAGCGATCCTAGGGCTAGGATCGTGATCGAGGATGGTAAGAAGTTCGTTGAGGAGACGAAGGATAGGTACGACGTGATCATTCTGGATCTCACC
>JAMOOB010000209.1 GCA_027066265.1 Desulfurococcales archaeon | reverse complement strand
ATACCGGTAGAAGAGGTGTACCTCGATGGCTGTTCCATGGATACCATCTCCGTGGAGAGCCGTGGACGCGCTGGGTAGGTTGCTGGGGATCGGATCGCACGACGTGGTTCTAGATCTTGGATGTGGTGATGGCAGGGTACTCGTCGAGCTTGCACGAATCTACCGTGCTAGAGGGGTATGCATAGAGATCGATAGGGTTCTGTCCAACATCGCCGAGATAAGGGCTAGACTCGATGGCGTCGGGGATCGTATCAGGGTTATACGAGGAGATTTCTTCAAGGTGAACCTATCCGAGATCGAGCCTCGACCCACCATAGTCTACGCATACCTGTTTCCATCGATACTCGAAGAGCTTGCACCGAAACTAGCGAGAGAGTTGATGTGTGGAACCATCGTGGTATCCCTAGACTTCGCGATACGTAGCTGGAGCCCCATCTTCGCAAAGGCGTTCGTCGACGAGAATGGTTTCGATAGGATTCTGTGGATCTACGTCGTAGGGCTCTCGGATCCGGAACACCGACGACCCGGCTTAACGAATCATTGGCATCAGATAGCGAGGAACTTTACCATTCGTAGAATGGATATCTCGCTACACTACCTCGAGTAACACATATATCTCGAGACCCGCCGTATCCATGGGAGGAACCGTGAAGGCGATAATCCTCGCTGGAGGATACGCAACGAGACTGCGTCCCCTCACGTTAACGAAGCCCAAAGCAATGCTTCCAATCCTCGGCAAACCGCTACTCGACTGGATAATAGAATCCCTTGCTCGAGCCGGTATTCGTCAGATTGTGCTATCGGTACGCTATCTATCAGACGTTATCAAGTACCGCTATAGAAACCTCGAAAACAACAACATCGAGCTCGTATTCGTCGAGGAAACCAAACCTCTAGGAGATGCAGGGCCTCTTAGACTAATCCATGAGAGGGTTGGGCTCGACGAAACCTTCGTCGTTATCTACGGAGATGTCTTCAGCGACGTAGATATCGCTAAACTCGTCGAGTTCCACCATAGAAAGAATGGTATCGCAACCCTTACCCTAGTCGAAGTCGACGATCCTTCTAGGTACGGAGTCGCAGTGCTAGATAGCGAGGGAAGGATCGTTGACTTCGTTGAGAAACCTCAGAGAAGCGAAGCTCCTTCGAATCTAGCTAACGCTGGTATCTACGTCTTCGAACCCGACGTAATCAAGTATGTACCTACTGATCGTGCCTCCAAGCTAGCTAAGGATGTGATACCCAAGCTTGTTAGGAATAGAGTTGCCTACGGCTACGTACATAGAGGTCTGTGGAACGATATCGGTGTTCCGAGCGATTACTTGAAGGCGAACATGGAAGCCTTGGCAAAGTTCTATCCACGTAGCTACATAGATCCTACGGCTTCCATAGATAGCTCGGTCGAGATCATTCACCCCATCTACGTAGGTCGAAACGCTAGGATAGGGGAAGGATGTAGGATAGGGCCCTTCACTGTGGTGGGACACGACGTCGTGATCGAGCGAGGTTCGTGGATTTCGAGAAGCATAGTCTTCGACGGTACCTACGTAGGTAGCTACGCATACATCGAAGGAGCTATCATCGGTGAACGAAGCTATCTAGGTAGATGGGTAAGAATCGAACAGGGATGCGTACTTGGGGATCAGGTAGCGCTCTCCGACGGTGTTCTTCTCGCGAGAAACATAGTGGTACTTCCATTTAAAGAACTCGAGCATTCGATACATGAAGAGGGGAAGGTAGTCCTCTGATAAACGATCATCAACGCTCTTAACGTTTCGAAACATCCTCAACACTAGGTGATGAACCTCGTAAGGGCTGAATGGTGATGTGGATGAGAACGCTGATCCAAAACAACTCTACTTGTCTCGATACCTCGGTACGCTTCTCAGCGATGTAGGGAACCAATCTATTCGAAACATCTTTTGGAACCTTGCGCTAGCTCTCGAAAATCTACTGCCGTGCGCTGGACACACTTTCGGTACACGTCCATCGAGCTATTCGGAACTTGTTCAGCTATCGAAAACACTCTTCGGGTCTACAACGATGGTATAACAACAACACTTTCGGAAGAACGTGTTCCACGAAGCTGAGCCGCTAAGAGAGCTTTCTACGACTAGACTTAACAGCTCGACGAGACCAGTTTCGGCGGGGGCTGCGTGGGTAGAGAAGTCCTTACGTACATACTTACCGGAATGGCGATCCCGGCAATCATGAGCGTATTCCTCGACCTATCATCCATACAGATCGCAGCGATGTGTCTACCCCTAATCGCGTTGGTACACGAACTGATGCATCTACTAGCAATAAGATTGCTTGGGCTAGAGTACAGGTTCGAAGTTAGTGGATTGAAGGTGGGTTTCATCGTGAGGTTCTCTAAACCTAGTCACTACATCGTAGCTGCTCTACTACCGCAGGCGATCACGGTATCGATGCTGGTGCTAGGTTTTGCGGGGATGAGCTTCTGCACAGCTCTCGCCGTCATGCACCTCGCGATATCGTGCGAAGACATAGTCAAGAGCGTTAAGTATGCTATACGTTCGTGTACACGCTAAACGCTTTCGAGACCATTGCTGTTTCTACTTTGTCAACGCATCCACGTAGCGAGTAGGTGCTGCTTCTCATCGTAGGTAAGGAACGTAGCTGAACGAAGTCCTTCTCTCGACGAGCGTAGGCGTGTCCGCGATCTAGCACTCTACGCTTGGTGGTGCAAGCTCCTCTTCGAGAGGTACTTCTCGTACACGATCTCTACGAACTTCATCACACCGTCGATACCTATCAACGCTACGAATGTTCGTTCCCTACCTCTAAGTGCTATGCATTGAGTAGAAGCTTCGCATATCGTACGAAGATCGTCTAAGCTCAGCGGAAGGTCTAGGTACGCAACGATTCTCGAACCATTCTGTTCCACTACGCGTTTCGCCATGTTTTTCGTAGCTACGCTCTCGATAACCTCGTCAAGCACTTCGACAACTATCTTCCTACCCCAGTGCGGTACTCCACGAGCAACTTCCTTCACGTGTTCTGCGAGTTCTCGAATTACTTCCAGGGCTATGTCTACGGCATCGAGTTTCGCAGGGATTGCAACAACGAGCTTACCCTCTACGACTCCTGCAAGACTTCGTGATAGGTACGCTCTCGAACCTACGTTCTCCATCGATCGAATCCTTACGTACTCGCCTAGCTCAAGCTCTTTATCGAGCAACGGTCTCAAAGCTTCTATCGATAGATCTAGCGAAGAAGCTCCCGTACCGCCGCAGATCAACACCGTATCCGAGGATTCTAGGGCTCTATACACAGCACGTCTGATCGCATGGATATCGTTCGGTACGTACGCAACGAAACCTAGCTCGAGTTCGGAACCCCGAAGTCGTTGCTCTACGTAGGTCTTCACCTTGTCGAGGGAAGGATCGAGAAAAACGTGATCGCTTACAACGACGAGCCCTAGCTTCATGCTACTCCCTGCAGAGATCTGGATAGAGTTCGCGAAGAGCTCCCGCAGCTTCTTCGAGATCCTTGACCGTGTCTATGGATTTCCAGTACGCATCCCTGTACACATGGGCTACGAGCTTTCGTTCGCTAGCTAGCTTCGGGAAAGCCGTGCGTTCGATATCTCCTTTCTCCGGTAGATACTCGAAGATCTTGGGCGTCATTGCGTAGACGCCAGCGTTTATCAAGTAGTCTAGCACGGGTTTCTCGACGAATTCCTTGATGTAGCCGTTCTCGACCTTCACAACGCCGTAAGGGCTTCTCATGGGGACGAGAGCTATAGCTGCAACCGCGTTGGGATCCCTCTTAAGTGCTTCGACGAGGGGTCTCGGATCGAGGTTCGTAATGATATCGCCGTTCGTAACTATGAACACGTCCTCGTTCTTCAGAACGCTCTCAGCGTTCTTGATAGCTCCTGCCGTACCTAGCGGTTCGTCTTCTACTACGTATGCAACCTCGATACCTAGCTTCCTACCACTCCCTAGGAACTCGATCACCTTCTCCTTTGCGTAGCCTAGCAGCATCACGAACTGGTTAATTCCGTAGTTCTTCAACCACCTTATCTGCCACTCCAGTATTGGTCTTCCACAGACCTCGACCAAGGGTTTGGGACGATCCTCGGTTAACGGACGAAGCCTCTTACCTAGTCCACCAGCTAGAATGACTGCTTTCATCGAGACCACCGCTCAGCTTTATACCCGACCCAACGATTTATGCTTTAGGAATGATCGACGCTGGGTAGACTGACTAGGTGATGAGTTCACGGACCGGGTGACCGCCTCTTGAAGATCTGTACTATCTGTGGTCGCGAAATCTCGGATGATTCCGAAGCTGTCGAGTGTAGCGTGTGCAAGGCTTCCATGCATAGGAAGTGCATGGACGAGGAAGCGCTCTTCGATGCCGACGGGAATCCGCTGTGTCCATACGATGCAGCTCTAGCAGCTCTGGATTGGCTCGATACAGTGCTTACGCTCTACGCCCATAGCTTCAACGAGGAACAGCTCGAGGATCTCATCGAGAGACTTAGGAGCTATCTAAGGATTCTGGAGGAACGTAGAGAAATGCTTGTACGAAGCCGTAGCAGTTCGAGCTAGGTCTACCTCTTTCGCTTCCTTCTACGGATACTCGTTGTAGATAGATCTTCCAGTACCCTGGAAAGCTTCCGGAGAATCGACAAAGCTTTCTCGCGATCCTTCTCGAGACGTAGCTCCCAAGCTTCTTCCCAGAGCTCTAGTACCTCGTACTTTCCGCCGAGAGCATCCACGATATCATCCACTGCACGATCAAGCAACTCTACCGTCCATACACCACGCTTCGAAGCATCCTTCACAACCCTTAGACCTAGCTTCTGAGCTAGTACTGTAAAGAATTGCTCTACGAGATCGTATACCTTCGATGGATCAGGGTTAGGATCCTTGGATAGCTCTAGAACACGTTTGCGAAGCATCTCTAGCTCTTCGTCCATCGACGTCGTTATCACCGTAGCTCCGTACTCGAATAGCCTTATAAACAGATCTAGGATCGAAGAAAGAATCGAGCTTTACCAGCAACCGCAACCTCCCTTGATAAGATTGCTTGCAGTATCGATAGTTTTCCATCAAGTATCTACGCAGCTATGATTCCACTCGTTATCGATCCCATCACGTACGCGTAGCTACCGAATCCCGTTGCTATGATGAGTTTCTCGAAACCTTCGACGGATCCATGTATCGGACGATGATCGGTGACGCAATGCGGTACCTTGCCGGTATCGAAGTACTTAAACGTATCGTAAGGAATAGAAGTAGCCGAGCCATGTCCACGAAGTCTATCCTCCGGGAAATACATCGAGTGTTCGAGTTCTTCATCGATGTCTTTACCGATAGAGAAGTCCTTACCATAGACTGCGCGATGTAGGGTGTTCTAGACATACTTCCGTTGATTGCACTAAATGCTTGTCGAATGCTTACTGCTCACCAAGAGTGTGTCCAGGGGAATAGCATTGTTTCAGTTCTTCGATGCAGCTACGTACGATGCATAGTACGCAATCCACCAGTACCTTCTTCGGTAAGTACGTATCGAGCTTCATCCTCATGGCCAGATCCGTCGATGGAGGTAAGTGAATGAATCCACCAACACCGTTGTTCTCGTTGAGGTAGCGGTGTATCGTGTACGCAGCTAGGTTGCATAGATAGCTCCCTACAGTCATGGAGAACACTATGGGTAGCTTCATCTCTTTCACGCATCGATGCAGTATTGTGTGCAGAGGCATTCTCGTAGGCATCACCACGAGGTTCTCGCCTTCGAGGAACTCTCCCTGCGGTGCGTAACCATCGTTGTCGGGGACCGTGGAGAACGCAACGTTGTGGGCAGCTAGCTCGACTATAACCTTGGTTGCGCGAGGAGCCATACCCATTCCTACAACTATGCGAGGCTTCATCTCTTTCAATGTGCTTAAGAGTTCTTGACGTGCACGTTTGAACGATACGGGTAGCACTATTCCTCGAACAACGAAGTTCTCGATCTCGACACCGTTCAGCTCCTCAACTATTTGCTGAGTAACGTTGTAATGATACCCATTGAACGGTTCGAACGCCGTTAACAACACGATATTCATCCAGATCCCGTAGCACTATGCCTAGTTTCGACGCTAGATAACTACGCTGGTTTCGTACACCTACGTAGAGCTATGTACACGATCAGCATGGTGATGCCGACTATTAGCAGAGCTTCGAGCACGTACGTAGCCATAGTCTCTGCATACCCTCCGAAACCCGTCGAAGCACCTCCCGTAGAGGGCGCTTGCCCTTGGTAAGGAACTACGATTATGTTTAAGGTGCTTCCCGATCCGCGTCCATGTATCGAGATCGCGCGTATCACGTACGTTCCAGGTGTAGAAGGAGCTCTAAGCGTTGTGTATGCAATCCCGCTACTATTCGTAGTAACTACCGCGGCTAACGCATCGTTTAGATACACGTAAACGGTTTCGTTGGCTACGGGAATCGATGGACTCCCATCGTAGGTAGTACGTATGGTCAGCGGGATTCGTTCTCCAGCTCTATACACCGTTCTAGGTACATCGATCGATACCTTCGTCTCGTTAACGATGTTTATCTGCTGAACGGTGCCTACGTATCGACCTAGCCTATCATATACAGAGATAGCTACGCTACCGCTTCCCGAGACATTCCATGGAACGATCATCGATAGTGCTACGTGCACGCTCGAAACGTATATCCTAACACTCAACACATGAACAGAACCGCTAACGTTCAGCGATCTACGTACACAGTCGTAGGATACGTTGAGAATCTTCGAACCACCTACATTCATAACGACGACGATCCGCGATAGAAGACCAGGATCGTGGAGACCTTCCATCTCAAACGTCATCTCAACAATGTTTCCAGCTCCAAGATTGTTGCCCCAAGCCGCACCCCGGAACTCTACGTTCGTTATGCCGAGCTCCTTCCCCAATCGTTCTAGATCAATCGACCAGCTCTCCATACCCATGGGAGTACTCGGCTCTTTCGACGATGGTATCGGTACTCGTTGATCTAGTTGAAACACCGTTTGTTCCAACGAGATCGGTTGCGTATCGCTGAACGGAGTCGATGGATAGCGTGAACAGAGACCATACTCCATGCTCACCAAGTTCAGCGAGTACGCATCGCTTCCATTGATACGTATAGGAATCTTCCTGTCAATTCCATACACGAAACGATCCATCGAAATGAAGCCCAGCTCATCGCGTGGTATCGAAGGATGAGTCTTCGACACATCGTAGCTAATCACATCGAGAGCTATGCATCCTATCAACGATTTCGGTACCGAGACTCCGCTAGAGATCCCTATGGAGAGATTCTCCATGTCGTCGGACCATACAGGCGGATTCGAATCTGACCTTGTGTAGCTGTAATCTCCTTCGTTGAGAATCAGAGATACGGCTAAACATATCGTTACCCAGATCACTGCTATTACTATCGAGATTCTCAAGCTCTTCACCGCGCTATGAAGAAGAGCACGTAGAACGTCTTCTCGTAACCATAATCACCACAGTCGTAGAGATAGATCTGCGCCGACACGGTGTGTGTACCGGGATCTACGAAGCTCTGATCAAGGGATCCATATGCGTACCTACGAAAGTCCGAGTTATAATGACTACTATAACCGCTATCGTAGATCACCGTGTCATCGATACTAAAGACACACTTCGCTTGGTACCAGTCGTAGCACCTAGCGCAGCATAGAACGATCCATCCCGAGCCTAGGATCTCTGCATTGCTTGAAACTATGTACTTCGTACTCCATTCGCGATCCATGGCCGTGGTCCACATCACGATCAATTTCGTAGCGTTTGGATAGATTGGGATCGCCGTCTTGACGCTCCAGATATCTACGTCGTAGCCAAGCTGCTTGCATACATCCAGCACGACCTTCATCGATACTGGAAGTACGAGGAATTTGTTCGAGCTTCTATTGATGTACAGCATCAAGGGTAGATCGTTCAACGAAAGTTCTCCGGGAAGCCACGCTATTACTAATCCATCGCTGTACACACGAACGTATAGATCTACGAATAGGTTATCCCAACCACCGTACCTGAAAGCATCGTATATGTTGTACACTCGTAACACAGCTTCAACGTAGTCTTGCTCTACCTTCACGGGTACGACTGGGTTCAGGTCTTCTAGGGCTTGCTTAGCTTGATCCAGGTCTATGGATGTACTGAGGTTTATCCACGAAACTATTGTTGCATTAGCTTGGTAGGTAGCATTCTGTGCAAGCGTATATGCAAGTACTCCGTTGATGCTCGGCTTCCTAGTTGTTACGCCATGCATCACACTACTTAGTAGTATCGCTGAAGACAATACTACGAACAGCACTACTAAGATCTTTACACTGTTCCTCATGCTCTCATCGAGTAGCTTTATCGTAGTTACGTTAATAAATGCTACGTCTTGGAGTATGCACATGTATAATCTTTACGTTATAGATATCAGCTCTTTGAGTCTTTGAAAGTATTGTTCGGCTCGATTTCGTTCGAACCTAACCACGTACAGAGGATGTCTTTCGAAGACTATCTCCGTACGTGGTGCGATGATCTTCACGCTCTCGCTAGCTGTGGTACCTAGTGCAACTATTCTCTTTGGCTTAGCAATCTCTATCTCAAGTCTTAGAATCTCTAGGCAGTTCCTAGCAATGGTCTTGATGCACGTTCTATCCCTAGGTCTGCACTTGATAGCCATGGTCCAGAAAGCATGGTTTCTACGAAGATAATCAAGTACTTCGTTTTCGCTTAGGTTCCAGAACCTTGCTAAGGTCTTTCTAAGTCGATCTCGGTGTCCAAGGTTGTAGAGGAAATCCTGCTTCGTTCCCGGAGGAGGACTTTCGCTAACTATAAGTGTTCTCACAGTCGATGGAAACCAGCGTTCGTAGACTCCGTAAACAACGAAACTACGCTCGACAACGTTAGCACCACATCTTCGACACGATCTCAGAGCGTTCACGAGCTCGACGATATTCATAGGGGATCGCTACGGAGTTCAGATGCATAGGTTTAAAATCTTTCTCTGCTGAGATCTCGTTGGTGATGTGAAGGTCCGCTTCTGATCCGTGATGAGGGAAACCGGGGCTGATACTCCTTGGGATACGGTGTTCGCTTACTCGAGGAAAAGAAGCGTATCGTTGACGAGCTTAAACGTGTAGTAGGCGAGGAAGGTTTCTCCAGGGCTAAAAACGATCATCATGCCAAGCGGAGTCCTAGACCCTGCGGCATGACTATACACACCGCCGTAGGTTGCAGGTATCGATGCGTTTACTGCTACATCTACGACATGGGGTTTCCAGGAACCGTTTCGAGATACCCGTTGCAGCCATTGGAACTAGCTCTCGCACTCGCTTTGAATCCCTACGTAGTTCCTCGAGCAACGTTTGCGGCTTATGGAGCCGTAACCGAGCCTTTCGTTGAAGAGGTGCGTTGGTATAGCGTAGAGGTTATCCAGACAGTCAACGAATACCTTGCACTGCCTAGCCAGGTATCCACGAAGAGCGTTATCGATGATGCGCTAGCGCAAGCTCTTAGAAACGCAGAGCCTCGCATAAGCGTACTCGTTACGTTGGTTACCATAGATCGCTGGAAGGAATTGGAGCCCTACGCACCCAACCCAATCGAGCGGATAGAGGGTATGGCTACGGCTAGGAGACACGGTCTTCACGTAACGCTGTTTCTAAGACCGTTGATCCCCACCGTGATTGAGAGGGAAGCGGGTAAACTTCTGAAGATGGTCGCCGATGCCGGCATCGACAAGGTTGTGCTGGGAACGCTACGCGTAACGCCCTCGATTCTAGCAAGGCTTAGGGCAGCGGGGGTCGGAATCGAAGAGATCGAGCGTAGGCTTCCAAGGAAACCACGTTCGAGAAACGATCAGGTAACCATTCGTGGAAGCGATATCAAGAAGATCGTTGCGAAGATCGCTCAAGACTACGGATTCAAAGTGTTCGAATCAGCGTGTGCAGCCAACGTCGATGCTCATGGAGAGTTCTGCTCTATCTGTGATTTCGGCCCCTGTGGTGTAAAGAGTGCTGCACCTCCATGCAACGAAAACGACGTTAGGGATTTGATCGAGTACCTAGGTTACATTGCGAAAGACGTCGATGTTTACGAAAACAGGATTAGAGTGGTTCTTAGAGCCGGCGACAAGCGTAGACTGCGCTACATCATCGAAGCAGTGTATAGACGAAGAGTAGAGATCGTGTAACACATCTAGCGATGCGAGACGGGTTTATTAGAGAGCTACTCAGAGGCTTTAACGAGGTATGGAAGGATGATCGAGCTAGTAGCTACGAATGCTACTAATGCTACCCCAACAGTCGATAGTTTGATAGGGGCTATCATAACAAACCCTAGTAGCTTCGTGGTTATAGCGATAGAGTTCCTCCTAGGTTTAGCGCTAGGCTACGTAGCCATGAAAGCACTGAAGTACGTTCTAGCTGCCATGGGAGTCATATTCTTAGGCACGTTGCTAGGCGTCTGGAGCTTTGGACGCAGCATTCAAGATACTTTCGGCTACATCCTATCCATAGCTAAGCAGATCTGGAACTTTGTGTACGCGCTCCTCGCAGCTCTAG
>JAMOOB010000208.1 GCA_027066265.1 Desulfurococcales archaeon | reverse complement strand
CTACCGTTGTGCTTCCTAGGAACTACACGAAGGTTCTCAACGTTCTTTGGGATAGAATTCTATCTCTATGTGTCATCACGATGAACGCTTACATGTTCTGCAACATTTCGATTCCTAGAATTGTCGAGAATCAAACGTTCATCCTCGAACCAGCGAATCCATGGCTACGCATAGAGCCTAACCATGCAGTACTAGCTCTGAACCTGAGCATTATGAGCGAAATCACGCTGGTAGGGGATCGAGTTGGTTCTAGCAGTGCTTATATCGAAGAAGCTCAGAGCAGTGGATTACCGCTGATTATCTCCAAGGGACCTGTCGATATCATGGTCGAGACCGTGAACCTAACGGTGTGGAGCGTTGGTGCCGTAGCCGAGGCTATATCCGGTAGAAGTTATGATGGTAAGACGTTCTATAGAGCCGTTGTCTATCCATCGAGAGTTCGATGGAGTGCCAATGCATCGTTGAACTGCAGCGTAGAGTTCTACGTATGCGATTTCTCGACTTACCCACCGCAGTGTAGTTGGCAAACCCTTAGCGATGGTGAGCAGGCGTGGATCTGGGACCATGTAAAGGTATGCGACTTTATCTATCCACTGAGGTACCGATATGGAGAGCTCTACATAGATAAAAACGAAACGCTGTACCGCGTAATCGCAGCACTGTGGAACAACCATGCTGTAGCAATTGCATGCCTCGATGAGTTGTGTAGAGATATTGTTGGATACCCAGCAACGGCTTGGTATGAGAACGGTAACCTAGTGATGGATACGACTAGAGAGATGTTCAGCTTCCTCAACGCATCTCCGGCATCGACAAGCCTTGAGAACAACCTCAAGATTCTATTCGTAGACCTAGTTAAAGGCGTGATTCTTGGACGTGCATCGGTAACAATGCTAGACTTAGGCAACGGTACTTTCGCAACCATACTTTACCTCTACGCATCAAACAATGCTTTAAGGGTCGGTACCTACCGTACTTACTTCGGTACATCATTCCAGAGAGATTTGCTGGCCATGAAATCCTTGGCCAACGCTATCATAGACGAATCTACGAGGGACCTCTATACAGAGATCGTTCCACGCATTGCATTGATTGCGATCTCGAGCGAAGGATACGTGGCTTACGCGATCGTAGACGTTTACCACCTTGGAATTGCTAGCCTTAGAAGAGTCGCTGGCTACGGCTATGGTGTGAAAGCGCCAGTACATGTTCTCGCCGATACCAATACCACGAGCGAAACCGACGTGGATACACTAGTCAACGACGCTGTATGGGATCTAAAACAGAATTTACCGTACTCAACTAATGCTGGAAGCACGACGCTGATCTCGAACATCGTTAGTGCTAAATCTGAGATCTGTTGGCCTCTACCATCAGTCATCTCGCTGATCACTAGCGCTTCGCTAAAGATCCGCGTAGAGCAATCTTCGTCTCAACCGCCTCCACCACCATCAAACAACGAACCTGAACCACCTTCGAAACCTCAGAGCTTTCTCGTTTGCGGTGTACTTAAACCAAGTATTGCGGGAGGTCCTACAGATGTCGATGTAACGGCTCTATGCTACGTACCGAATGGAGAGAACCTAGATCGATACAAGGGAAGAGTCGTTGCTGTGTACACGATTACCTACTACGATACCGAGAGACTTGCTTGGCTTCCCGAGATAGTTAACGGTACGAAGCTACTCAACGTATCCCGTACAATCGCGGGAGAAGCTCTCGCTGCGCAATGGCATCTCAGCAGCGTATTTCCCAGAAAGCTCTACGTATCGATATACGACTGTACCACCGTACCCAGCAACAAACTTGAGGAAGTGCTGAGCGATCCGAATATGATCAGCGACTACTGTATAGCCGTGGTCACAGCCATTGTCACGAATTACAGCGAGGATTACTGGAGCAATACATAGTTCCATGTTTTTGTTAAAGGTTCTCTACTTCTTCACGATTTCGTATCCACGGTTCCTAGGCTTAACTACGAGCACATTAACGCGAGAAACC
>JAMOOB010000207.1 GCA_027066265.1 Desulfurococcales archaeon | reverse complement strand
CACGCTTCGAAGGATTCGATTGGCGTAGCTACGCAATACCCATACTCGCCGTATCGACGTTCTTAGCAGTGGTAGGGTACGCGATCTGGAGGTACCTACGTAGGCATCGCGAGGTTTTCGGTGAATCCTCTTGAACATCGCGTTCCTCCTAGACGTAGCTAGGCTGAGCTTCAAAGCTTTGAGCGAGAGAAAGCTTCGTTCAGCTCTAACGATTCTAGGCATAGCGATAGGGCCCCTAGCCCTCGTGATGATGACGAGCGTTGTGGAGGGTTACGCGGACTACGTGCAGAACCGTATCGAAGCCCTTGGACAGAACCTGATAGTCGTTACATCTACGGCGAACTACGTTCTTAGAGAGAACGATGTTAGGTACCTAGCAACGCTTCCACACGTAGTCGATGTAGTGCCGTTCTACATGGCTAACGCTCTAAGCGAAGGTGGTTCGAAGGTCTTCGTCTACGCTACGGATATAGACTTCGTCTTTCGAGCGATACCAGCACTAGAGCTCGAGAAAGGATCGATTCCGGGGCCCAGCGAAGCTTCGTGCGCCGTGGTTGGGCACGACATAGCCTACGACTCCTCGGGGAACCTAGTCCACGATGTGGGGGACGCGATCAGCGTTACCTTGATAGAGGTAGAGGGAGGAACCGTGAAGTATAGGAGGATCAGCGTAGCGATCTGTGGAATCCTCAAGAAGTTCGGTGGAGCGCTCTTCCTAAGCCCAGACTCATCGATTTACCTACCTCTCGATGCTGGTAGGAAGCTCCTAAAGCTACGTAGATGGTCGGGACTGCTCGTGTTGGTGGATAGGAGCGAGAACGTTCTTCTCGTGGAGGAGATGATTAGAGAGCACTACAGTGGAACGGTGAACATAATATCGTTTCAGGGGATTGCTAGGATCGTTGCATCGGTTAGCCACGCCATGAACTTCATAACCTTCACAACGAGTCTCTCAGCCTTCGCCGTAGCTATAGCCGGCGTGGCTGCCACCATGATAACCTCGGTCGTGGAGAGAGTGAGGGAGATAGGTGTCCTCAAAGCGATCGGCTTTACGAACACCCAGGTTCTAACGATGATACTCTTCGAAGGGATCGTCATGAGCGTGATAGGGGCTGCGATAGGGATCTCCCTTGGTGTGGTGGGTGCCTACCTACTAGCTTCCAAAGGGTTCAGAATAGCCGGGACCGTGATCGTAGCTCAGCCACGCATAACGTTGACTCTCGTAGCCAAATCCTTAGCGATAACCATTCTCGTAGGTATTGCGGGAGCGCTGTTGCCAGCCTACAAAGCATCGAAGATACCTCCCGCTGTCGCTCTCCGATACGAATAGCTATGGATTCGTTGAAACGTTTTGCTGAAGTGATAGCTGTAGAAGCGCTTAGCAGACGCATGCTTTAAATATCTCTGTCTCGCTGCCTAGTCGGGGTATCCATATGGGTTCCTCGTACAGGTACGTGCTCTCTATGGCTCTACTTACCGTAATTATCGCTAGCGTATCGCTTATATTCGTAGAAGCAGTTGCTGAAGCACCTAAGCACTTAGCTAAGATAGATCCCGCAGCGTGGAAGCTCCTAGAGGAGAAGGGTAAGGTAAAGGTAATCGTGTTCATGAAGGAGCTGCCTAGCGATGTCTACAGCTACCTGCTTCGCAAAGGTGATCGTGTTCTAGCTATCAAGACGCTCAAGGAATGGGCTTCGAAGATCCAGTCGAGGGTTCTCGGAAGAGCTAGGATGTTGGCACCGCACTACGGTGCACACATCAAGGTTCTGAACAGGTTCTGGATCGTTGATGCCGTGCTCGTGGAGGTCGATAAGGCTGGTCTCGAGCTTCTAGCATCCATGCCCGAGGTAGTGAAGATCGTTCCAAACATACCGGTGTTCCACGTACCCAAGCCCGTGGCCGTGAAGAAGCTCGGAGCGCTTCAGCAGGTTTCGAGCTGGGGTATCTTCAAGATCAGAGCTCCCGAGGTATGGGCGAAGGGTATCACGGGTGAAGGGGTTAGGATCT
>JAMOOB010000206.1 GCA_027066265.1 Desulfurococcales archaeon | reverse complement strand
TCGAAGGGGTTGTCCCTAGCAACGAGGGAGTAGAGCTTTAGCCACAAACCGAAGTAGTACCTCCACAACCCCCTCTCGTACTTCGCGTGATACATCCTTGCATCGGATAGGTACCTCTCGAAGGCTTCGCGGAACTCCTCCGGAGCTTCGCGCATCTTCAGAGCGTGGAACGGGAAGTGGATGTACTCGATCAGCTTGAAGCCTCGTTGCTTCTTCAGCTTCAGCACCGGTTTGTAGAGCTCGTTATCTACGAACACTACGTCGGGATCCTCCTTCCTGATCGCTCTCCTCAGCGGTACGAACATGCCTAGGCGTTGATAGATGCCGAAGAGCGGCAACATCTTCGGTAGGAAGCTGTACACCTTGACGTTCTCGAGCTCGATCCCGAACCATTCGCGGTACTTCTCCTTGTCGAAGCCGAAGCACGACGCTATGGCAACGCTGTGCCCAGCCTCGAGCAAGGTCTTCACAACGTATGCGCAGACCAGCTCGCCACCACCAACCCGAGACCATAGGTGGTGGGCTACGACTACCTTCATACCTTCTCACCTACGACAACGAGCGTGTCTGCGAGGATCAAGAGAAAGAGCTTGAGGAAGCGCCTCAGCCATCGAGGAAGCAACGAGCCTATGTTCGGCGACGCGAAGTGGGGTACGAGACCGGCTCGGCGAAAGAGCTTCATCAACGTAACGAAGTCGAACACGTGTCTGTGATCCGGATCCGCGTACGCGTTCCTCGACAAGAAGTTGGGAGTCTCGATCGTCACCGTACCACCCCTCCTCAACACTCTTGCGCATTCCTTGAGGAACTGTAGCGGATCCTCGAGGTGCTCGATGACGTGAGCTGCGTAGATCTCGTCAACCGAACACGATCTGAATGGAAGGCGCTGAGCATCGGCAACGATCCACGAACACCGCTCGCATCGAAAATCGGGAGCGCGAAGATCTAGGTACACAACATCGTAATCGGGATGGTAGCGGGGATTGAATCTGTAGCACCTGCTACTCAACGAACGAGAGTACCCGGGACCGATCTCGAGCCTAACCATGGATCTCGACCCACGGAACCTCGATGAGTTCCCTGCAATGCAAGCCGCATGGATGACCAACGAGTCGGTACCTACCCACGGCGTAGGGAAGCCAGTTCCGCAGGAACTCGACCAGGTTCTTTCGGAGGAACAGCTTCAGCGTTGCTATAGGTGCGTAGACTCCGAACAGCTCTCCGTGATCCGACGTGATCGCAACGAGGTAGCCCAGCCGAAGCGCTACGTGCACCAAGCTCTTGGCTCGTCGAAGCACGTACCTCAGGTTCTCGATGTACGCACGCCTGAACTCTCTCCTCGCAACCCCGTTCCTAGTAGCCAGCTCGTAGATCCTCGAACCCGTCAAGTGCTTCGGGCTAGCACCGTCGCGTAGCCACGTATCGACGACGAACGGTGGATGGGGCTGTAGGTAGTGCACAACAACGTTCTTCCCCTTGAAGAGGTACCTGGTAGCCACGACATTGACGTACTCCGCCCTCACCGTCCCGACACCATCGTCCCAGTACCTAGCCGAGACATCGACTATCTCCCCAAACACGCCGGAGCCCCCAAGAAGCTTCGGTACCCATGGATTGGCAGAGACATAGACGGCATCGAGAGGCTCCGTAAAGGTCTTGAGAAGCCATTCGGAGGTACACGAACCCTCGCTACGTACCCTGGAAACGGTGTACTTCAAGCCGTCGAGCAGATCGATGTTCTCGACGAGGGCATCGAACCTACACGCATCGAGAACTATCAGCAACCTCTTCGAGCCAGCAAGAAAGTCGTAGATCATCTTCTTCTGCATCGCCATCGCCGGGTAATCGAGGTTCGTCCACAAATTATAAGCGACGTGCTAAACGAGCGTTCGTGTAGCACCTGCTACAACACGAGGGTTCCGCATATATGCACCGGTGCAAGGATATCCACGGAGATGCGTATGAAGTGCGCGGTGTTCGATCTGGACGGCGTCCTGATAGACGTTT
>JAMOOB010000205.1 GCA_027066265.1 Desulfurococcales archaeon | reverse complement strand
CCACTCGGAGTCCTAACCCTAACAGGCTGAGTACACGCCACCATCCAGATCACCGAGTACTTTGAGCGATTCGAAGTCTATATTCCACGCGGTTGTGTCTGCATATGATGTGTTAGCTAGTCGGTTAACACAATGCGCATATATTACCGCCAACGTATTAACAGAAGCATTACCTGCATCGTGAGAAGTGGTGCCGCCGGGGGGACTTGAACCCCCGACCTCCCGGTGTCTGAATCCTCGAAATTAGGTATTCTTCAGCCGGGCGCTCTCCCAGCTGAGCTACGGCGGCACCAAGTGGTTAACGCGTGTTGGGCAAAATAAGCTTTCGTTTTCACTCTATGAAGTCTTGCGTCTGTATCTTCGTTGGAATGTAGACGTCCATCAAGAATCGGAGACCCTTTCCAGCCAAAGCTTCTATCTCAAGCTTGCTCTGCTTCTCTAAGAACAACTTTATCTCGCGCTCCCACTTCGGGGTCTTGAACCATTCGTAGTTCATAAGCTCCTTCGCACGCTTTATGTCGGTCTTCTTAGCCTTGATAATGAAATTCTTTCTCTCAGCCTCTGTTAGATAGGGTTTCTTCCCAGTCTTCGGATCTCCGAATATGTCCGTCATGCTTACTCCGAGGAACTTCGCATTAGGTGTTGCAAGCCTTTCCGATTCGTAAGATAGCGTTATCGATCCTATTCTAAAGACGCTGTAGATATACCATCCGTACGGATCTGCATCCGTCAAGATGTATACTGGGAGCCCTAGCTCTTCATTGAGTCTCCTCACGAATCTTCTCGTTGCACGATCGGGCTGACCAGCGCTTGTTATGAGTATCGCCTTGTATTTCTTCCAGAATCCAGCTCGATGAAGTTGCTGGAACACAGCGTCTTTCTCTACAACGAGAACGAACTCTGCGTTAACGTCTAGGAACTCTATGAGGTCTGGCGTAGGCTCTATCGCATAGGCGCCGTGACCCATCTTGCTAAGGTCTATAACGTCGTCACCGGACCTTATCCTCATATCTCCAACAACTTTACCCTTCTCCTTGCTGAGGATTAACATGTCCTCCCTTAGCAGACCTACGAATACCTCGATGTCTCTCAGAACGGCATCGCTCTCCTTCTGTTCATCCCAAGTGTTCTCCTCCTCCGTTCGTCCTCTATGATCGCGATACTTGATCGTGTGCTTACCCCTGTAGTAGAGGTCACGGATCGTTGGGTACTCGTCGTTTACGAGAGCTTCGTATATTATCGAAGCCATTAGGACGGTCTGCATGAATTTTCTTGCTTCTCTCATGTCGAGGAAGTTACGCTCGAACTTTTCGGGTCCCAGTAGCAATAACTTTCGTTCTCTGTCGTAGATAGTGTTGCTCAGAGTCCGCTTGGGGATTTCCATGGAAGGTTCTTCTCCTTCAAGTATTTTCTGTACTAATTCGAGAAACTTTGCTCTCAATCGCTCCGCAGCATTTTTACGTGCTTTAACGTCTACCGAGGATGTAAATCTGAGCTCGCCCATGGGCGGACCCCGCTGGCTACTCTATAGACAACACAACATCCTCTACAGACCTTATATGCGGCGGCATCGTACCTACCTTCTTCTTTACGAGCTCGAATAAGGTATTCTTCAACACTTGCTCATTCTTGCTCCTATCACCGTTCATGAATACCGAGAGACATCTAGCGACTTCAGGTATGTACTTTATCAACGTTATTGCTTTCCTCTGCATTTCTTCCTCACGCTTCTTCTTGGCAAGGTAAGCCTTGAGTTGCCTAGCTACGTGACGAATACCTTTCTCTATCTCGTGCTCGATCTCTGGAACGTCAGCAATGCTCTCCTTACCAACACCTTTGTACGGAATCTTAGTTCCACATACATGCACCAGTATCGCTAATGGGGCGGGGAACTGGATTCCGTAGTAGCTCCAATCTATGTTCTCCGTAATCACCTTCCAAGCAACGTCCGAACGCTCATCGTAGAGCAACGGTATCTTGTTCGCATATCGCAACAGTATCGGTTGCTCG
>JAMOOB010000204.1 GCA_027066265.1 Desulfurococcales archaeon | reverse complement strand
CTTGTATAGCTCTCTAGAGGCACTGGCTTTAGCTCGCAGAATAGCGTTGGCTGCTAGATCTACGTACTGTATGTGGAGACACTTTGTAGAGTCTACGAAGTGTATCCTCTCGATAAGTTCGTACCTAGGCCTATACCCAAGCTTAGGGTTGTAGAAGTAGCCCTTCGTCTTAAGCTCCGTTAAGAGACCTTCTATCTCTTCCGCTCTCTGCATCTCGTCGTGAACAACTATAGCTCGAGCACTCCGAGTCTCTAGGAATCTCGCTATGCGTGTAAACAAGAAATCCATGGCGATAAGCCTAGCATCGAAGTTCTTACCACTCTTCTTAGAGAACTCGTCTAGCCGAATCTTGTCTACGATCACCGCGATAGCATGTTCGCAGAGCTCCATGAGAACGCTGAGCATCTCCATCGCTATCCCTAGCAGTTGCCTAGACACAGCTCCGCGACACTCTTCCCTAGCCATGGAGAATATCTTGAAAGGTCCCTCCAAACCAAGTAGGTAACCAGCTTTGATCCCTGGATCCCTACCTGTACACACTCGATATACTTCGAAAAGCTTGGACATAGTTATCGCACCGCTACACGCATTCAACAACCTACTCATTACCTGGATGTAGTGCTTAACGAGATGAGAAACCTTGTTGTTGAGAACGATAGCAGCGAATACAACGAATAGCACATCCTTTCTACGGATATTCTTCCTACGAACAGGATGATCGCTTCCCGACTCATCAACGTAAACAATGTACAGCGCTCGATCCACTAGTACACCACCTAATTCATCCAGCAGTATGTTAAGAGCAACGTAATACCATACAAAGTAGGAACCACGTACAGACACACGAAACAAATGAATGTGATGATCACCAGCATCGAGTAGTGATAGAGAATGAATTCCCGACAGAACCATAGATTGCTCAGCTACTGCGTAGCGTTGTTATCGAATTCATGCTTCTCCAGAGATTTCGAACAATGCTCCGTGTCTATCCCTAACGATTCTAGCCGTAAGGAATCGGTGCATCGATGCATAGAGCTGATTACCATGATAGCGAAGTTCGTTCAAACCTTCGACAGAGCTCAGCTAAGAGTAGCTTCGCAGTGCCCTCATGCGAGACCTAGTGTTACGTGTTCAGTCCTTCGATAGCTAGAGTCTTTTCTCTTCGAAGTACCTATGCTCTGGGTGACGAGCTTGTTCGACGAGATCGTTTCTAGGGTTCTCAACAACCTTGTCAAGGCGCATCGCTTCGTTTGCGAAGCTCTAGGAGTCTCGATTCCTAGGGAAGAGCTTGCGAAGGTATTCGAAGAGGTTGAGCATGTAGCGAT
The DNA here is from genome assembly GCA_027066265.1 of Desulfurococcales archaeon. Classification (GTDB taxonomy): domain Archaea; phylum Thermoproteota; class Thermoprotei_A; order Sulfolobales; family Ignisphaeraceae; genus JAADCV01. Next base: position 692 of record JAMOOB010000204.1, on the reverse strand, counting down.
ACACGAGCTCGTTCACGGTGTGGTTCGCCGTGTTTATCCAGGGATGGAGGAGCTTTACCACGAAGACGAAGTTCTTGCAGAGTGCGTAGACGAGGTTGGTGCTAGGATGCTCGAGCTCTACGTATCGAGTAGAGTAGGTGTCTATACCCATAGCTTCGAAGAGCATGTCCACGAACTCGAGCACTACACCAATCTCCGCGATCTTGGTGTGGAGGCTAGGGATCTAGAGGAGCTCTATAGAGAGTTCGAGAAGCTCGTCGAAGAAAAGAAGCTGGGAGACGCCTTAGATGCCGTGGTTAGGAAATGCATGGAGTGGAAACACCGTCTCAAAAACCCTAGAACAGCTCTACAGCACCGCGATCGTTATCGCCTCGCGTAGTGCTCATCCATGGGGCTACCGGCATCGCTACGGCAACGCTCTTCATCTATGGAAAGCGAGGCTTCTCAAACCATGCAGCAATGATCGTGGTGCTGGAAACCCGCGGAGAAGGTAGTTCCACGGATTGCGGATGTTCGTCGCACCGACTCCAAACGAATAACGTGGTGCGGTGTTCGAAGGGTTTGCTGGGGGGCTACGCCTATGCTTGGTCTCGAGGCTATCCTAGAGTCGTTGAGGGGTCTCGCACGCGAGTTCGTTTCTAGGGGTGCTAAGGTGTTTGCTGTATTCGGTTCCGCTGCAAGAGGAATCGATT
>JAMOOB010000203.1 GCA_027066265.1 Desulfurococcales archaeon | reverse complement strand
CCTCTAAACGTCAATGCTTCTTAGGAAATGGGGTTTGTGTGCGCATTATAAAAACAGAGCAAGTTTTTCTTGGAGGCTCTATTCGTTAAAAGGCGTCAGCACTCTTACCGCTCATCACTCTTCAGTTAGGAGGTGCACACATCATCTAAGCTGTTTGTAGGGCAAGGGGGTAAAATGGGCTCAGTACTCCGACCCATTCATCACTATTCAGCTCCGGCTTTTTCATCAGCGCAGTACTCCAATTAGCTTGAGTACCTTGCTGAGCATTAGGTATCCGTGCTCTAGGACGCCTATGCTGCCCTTCTCGAAGCACTCTTTCTCGGTAAATCTCTGGAGCCCGTCTTTCTTGGGCAAGCCTTCGTAAGCGACTATTAGGGGTACTGGGGTTCCGCTATGAGCTTTTAGCTCGGGTGGCGTTGCGTGGTCGGCCGTGACTATAACCGCTACCTTAGATAGATCGATTTTGTCTAGGAGCGGCTTGACGAAATACTGGTCTATGAGCTCTATCGACTTGATCTTCCTCTCCTTATCGCCGTCGTGCCCCGGCTCGTCGGGTCCCTTGAGGTGTACGTACACCACATCTACTTTTTCTAGGAGCTCTAGGGTCCTCTCTAGCCTCTGAGGATAGTCCTTAGCTTTATCAGGGGTTGGCGGCGGGACTTCGGCCATCTCCATCCCTACGAGCTTGGCGATTCCCTTCTCGACGGGCATCTCGGCTACGGCTCCGAACTCAAGGCCTTGGTAGAGCTCGCTAACTCGAGGTATCTTCGGGATCCTGTCTTCAGCATCCCTAAGGAGCACGGCGTTCGCCTTGAGCAATCCCTTCCTAGCTCTCTCCTCGTTTACTGGGTGCTTATCGAGGATCTCTATCGCTAGCTCGACGAACCTATTCACGAGATCGCACGTAATCCTAGCTTCTTCGGTATCGACTAGGGGTTTGCAAAGCGGTATGTAGGGGCTAGGCTCCTTCACCGCTATCGATAGCCTACCCCTCCTTTCGTAAGCTGGGTCTATGTTAGATACGTCGGCGCTTAGCCTCTTACTCCTACTACCTATTATCACGACGGCTCTGTGCCCAACGGTAGCTACGAACCTAACGTACCCATCGTGGATCCCTAGATCGAGCCCGTCTAGAGCCTTTGCAAGCTCCTTAGCCTCTTCAGTAGTTAACGACCTACCCACTCTCCTATCGATGAGCTTCCGCGTCTTGGGGTCGACGGTTGCGAAGTTAGCTCGAAAAGCTACCTCCCTACCCTCAACGATAGTTAGCCCAGCTCCTAGAGCCTCAAGGATACCCCTACCGATAACGTAGTTCTCGGGGTTGTAGCCCAGCATGGATAGGACGGCGGCATCGCTTTCAGGAGCTATCCCCGGAGCTATGGGGTAGAAACCACCTCCAACGCTCTTCCTAGCTAGTTCGTCTAGGTTAGGGATGTTCGCTAGCTCTAGCGAAGTCTTTCCGAGGCTAGGGTCGTCGGCGACGCCGTCGAGGACTAGGAGAATAACTTTAGGCATTCGAATCCCTAGACACATAGGTCTAAGAGATGGATATAAGTGCGTGCTTAAGGAACGTTACCAACTCGTCTAAGTTCCTAGCGACGTAGAGCCTACCGAGCCTAAAGGCCTTCCTTAGGGAAGGCCTCAAGAACCTCGAATCCGCTAGTACAGCTATGCCCCAATCGTTTTTGAACCTAACGCACCTACCAACGCTTTGAAGAACCCTTATCGAAGCTAGCGAATCCAGTAGCTCGAACCTATCTACGCCGTACCTAGAGCTAAACTCCATGGATACGCGCTGCAGGTAGTCGTCGGGCTGAGGATAGGGAACGCCCATGACGACGACCATCCTCAGCAAGCTACGTCCACCCTCGGCCACCTCGATACCCTCGGTCACCTTGCCGCCGGCAACGGCGTGTATCTCGGCGTCCCTGCATACCCTCACTACCCTCTCAACGAGCTCTAGGGTCGTAGACCTATCCTCGACAACGATGCACTCGTTCCTAGGCCTACACCTCCT
>JAMOOB010000202.1 GCA_027066265.1 Desulfurococcales archaeon | reverse complement strand
ATAGGTAGGTAATTGTGAAGCTCTACCTCATCAAGCTTTGCGAGGTTGTTCCTAGCGAAGATGGTTTCTGGTTCAGGGTAGCATCAACGAGGTGCAAGATCATGGCTGTTGCTAGCGAGAAGAGGCTTAGGGAAGCAATAGAGAAGGTTATGCCTAGAGACATAGCTTACAACATCCTGGAGAAGCTACGAGAACAGGAATCAGCGTGCGTAGAAGCGTGGTGTGTAGAACAAATTGAGGTATTTATGTAGTTCGTCGATACGATTTTTTGAGCCCGAGTAATAGACCTATGATCATCAGCACGACGAATATTTTTTCGTGTGTAATCCTAGCGTTGAGAAGATCTGTTGGGTCGAATACGTAGCCTTCCTTGATGACCTCGTCTATCAGGACGAAGTACGCTGCTGTGATTAGCGCTACGCTCAACCTGATCCTCCATCGCTTCTTCAAGCCGCTAAGACGCATACGATCACCGCTAGGAATAGCAGGATCAGTACAGCGATTATTATGATTACACCCCCGATGAAGAACCTCGCAAGGTCTATACCATCGATAACCCTAACCCTCTTGACAACGCTATATAAATCGTCTAGGAATAGGTACAGAACTATACCTATACATATGAATACTATTAGAACTAGCGCGAGGATCATCAGCTTAGGTAAAAAAGGAGTTGAAAAAGGTCTGTATCTAATCGCCATCGTCACCAGATGTAGTACAGTGGATGATACGTTGCGTATCCAGATACAGACATTCTTCTCCTTACAGTCACAGGCATCTCAATTACATCCTCTTTGTTCACCTCAACGATCCTGCCCAGCTGAGGCTCTACGAACATCACATCAACGTCGTCGTAGTTCTTGACGAGCACTGGTGTCCATGCATGTCCGAATCCATTTAGGACCCCGATTACCATACCGCCGCAGTTCGTCTTGGTCTTGAGCTTCAGCCAGCTAGCGAAGTACATCGCGAAGTCGTCGCAGTCCCAGAAATCGAGTTGATATCGCAGCTTCGGCAGGATGTTTTCGCGCCATATCTTCAGCAGCTGCTCAAGCTCATCGATGGTTATGCACTTGTACCTCGTGTCGAAGAAGCACGACTTGATGTAGAACACCAGCTTCCTCAGCCATCCCTTAACGTATCTGCTGCATAGCTGAACCAATTGATACACAGGTATGTAGCTAGCCACGATCAGCACCACGGCGATGCTATGGTTATGCCCAGTGTCTCTGCACCCATTTCTTGAGCGTGTCTATCTCCGTCTCCAACGTCGATAGCCGTGTTTCTACATCCGTCAGCCTATCCTCGACATCCTTGTCGACGACGATGATCGTGTTGTAGTCCACTATCTCGTCGATGGTTCTGCTCGTTCCATCCCACGTGCCGATCCAAACCATCAGGATGTACTTGTCTGGTGTCGAGGGCGCTGTTACGATGGCTTCGACGATATCGGTGTTCCCAGCACGCGACATCTGTATCGGGTTACCGACGTAGCTACCGCTCTTGTCCAAGATGTCTAGGTACACGTACTTTCCCGAAGGTACCTGGTCTGCTGGTATCCTGTAGCTTACATGGAACTGCTTTCCTTTGGAAACTATCCTGTAGACCATTCACACCCACCCGATGATCGTAGAAACCGTTTCGAGGTCAAAAAACTCGGGGTTTATGCTCTACGCGAACCTCGTCACGACCTTTCTAAGGATGGACATGTTTTCGAGCGATGTTAGACCAGTCAGCAGATCGATGATAACGTTTATCGCATCCTCCTGGCTGGAGAACGATATCCCGTAGATCACGATGGGGCAGTTGAAGTTGATCCCAGTTACAGCAACCCTGATCGTTCCTTTCGATGGATGGTTGTAGTCCCTGATCACAAGCGGCGTGAAGCCTACGTCCTCGACGCTCACATCGGGTGTCACAACCTTCAGCGCCCTTGGAACGGAGTACACTATCCCAGTGAACGGCAGCGGCGCATAGAGACCGTCGGTGAACTCCTGGATCTCCGTCCCAGGGTCTAC
>JAMOOB010000201.1 GCA_027066265.1 Desulfurococcales archaeon | reverse complement strand
CGAGTGGGCTTTCCTAGTTCGTCCAAGCGGTACCGAACCAATAATGAGGATCATGGTGGAGGCACTGAGCGAGGAAATAGCCAAGAAGATGCTGGAGGAGGTTAAGCAGGTCGTTATCGAGGTACTGGGGGTGAGGGCATGAAGTACAGGTTGCTGAACTACATAGCTTGTCCCTACTGCAAGGATCCAAGCTTCCCACTCAAACTCGTAGTTTTCGAGGTTAGGAGATACGACGAGAGGAAGCTTCCCGAAGACATGCCTAGACCGCTATGCGATCTCTACTGCGGTTACCTAGGGAAGAAGATAGAAGAGCTTAGGAAAGAAGGGAGGGAACCACCATGCGACGAATGCATCAAGTACGAAGTCGTTGCAGGGATACTCATCTGCTCGATATGCAATCGCTGGTACCCAATAATAGACGAGATACCTAGGATCCTACCAGACGAGTACCGCAACCGCGAAGAAGATCTCAGGTTCTTGAAGCAGTACGCAGACAAGGTACCCGAAGAAATCAAGCTCCACGGAAAACCATTCAACCTATCCACAACCTAACACTTTTCCATCTAAACACATCGATGCTTACATCATCTACGTACCACTCCTAGATTAGTCCCACTTTCTCGAAACGTAGCGATTTCATGCAGTAGATCGTTCTCGTTGTTTCCATGAATATCTTTTGCAAATCGTAGACTCTGTGCCTTACGAGTATAGCGAACTTATATAGCTTATGTAGCTTATACGTATCGGGAAGAGCATGGCTAGAACTATAGCTATCTCGGAACGCGTTTACGCCAAGCTTAGGGAGCTCAAGGAGCTTCTCGGTGTTGGTTACAGCGAACTTATAGAGATGCTCATAGAGACTTACGAGAAGTATCGTCGTGAATCTCTCGAGAAGATGCTGAACGAGTCTAGGATGAGAAACGAAGATGTTGAGAAGGTTAGGAAGATCGTTGCCGAGCTTAGAGGTAGATCATGGTGGTAGGTGCGGCAACGCTCGATACGAGCGTGATCATAGAGATCCTTGATAGGGGGGATAGAGAGCTTCTTCACGAGCTCCTGGATAGGTATCGCATCTTCTACATTCCGTGGATATGCCTCTACGAATATCTCTACGGGCACAAGTTCATTGGTAGCGATATCGCTAAGCGTAAGAACTTCGTTGAGAAGCTAGGCATCGTGGTCTGGTGTGATCAACGCATACTGATGAGAGCGCTCGAGATCGATATCGAGCTAAGTAAGAAGGGGCTTAAGATACCGTTCTCCGACGTACTAGTAGCTGCAATAGCTATGGAGATGGATAGCGAACTCGTTACGTTAGACACGAAACACTTCTCAAGAATACCACAGCTAAAGATGTACGTACCTCGAAAACATCGACACATCTAGTCATCAGTACTAAGTATCTGGATCTGCACTGCGATCGATAGCTATGATCAGATCGCTGAGCTCCATACACCTACACTAGCACTAGCATAGACAAGGTTCCGATCAACGTAACCTACATCTATCATCATTCATCGTAGATAAGTATGAGTTATTGAATACTGATAGTGCTTAGCTAGGTTAACGTGCTTTAGTGATGGAATGGTGTTCGCATTGCATGGATATGGTTGTAGAGCTTCTCTTGGCGGTGTTTGGATCTTGGTTACGTGGATCTTAGTAGTTCTTTGAGTGCTTCTCGGTATGCTGGTAGTTGCCATGCGTAGTACCTACCTATGCCAAGGTCTTTGTTTGGTGGTAGCTCTCTACCGATCAAGGTATCCATGTGTTTGGCGAGGATGAGGTTCTCTTCGATGAGGAGTTTGCGTAGTTCGTACATCTTGGTTGATGGGTTGCTGTGTATCGAATCGATGTCTTCGAGAACCATCTCCATCTCCTCAACGAGGTCTCTATGCCTAACCTCTTCAATGATCTTGAGCAACCTACGTTTCAAGCTATCCATCCATCTATCTACGTTCCAGTCGTAGTCTATGGCTAGCTCGATCAGAGCCCTAGGATTGCCACCGGTAACGCTCCAAGCTCT
>JAMOOB010000200.1 GCA_027066265.1 Desulfurococcales archaeon | reverse complement strand
ATCCTTGAGGACACCCATGGGTACGAAGTACATGGGTACTACGAGGCTTGGATAGGGTTTCAAACGATCTAGCAACTCCATCGTCTTAACGATATCGTCTATGGTTTCCTCCGGTAGGTTGAGTATTATCGTTGCGGCAGGAATGATATCGTTCTCGGCCATGATAGCGAACGCTTCCTCCACGATCTCCGGCCACTGTTCGGGGCTGTAAGGAGCTGCTTTGCCGGGCATGATTATCTTGGCAAGTCTAGGAGATCCAGTCTCGATACCGGTCTGTACACCTATGTAATCCTGTTCGAAAGCCGATTTGATGAAGTCCATGAGCTTCGTCACGATTCTACCATTCCTCTGCGCAGCAACAACCGCAGCCAAACTAACGTGGGACCATCCAAGCGTTACTCCCTCCTTCGCAACGGCTTGATGAAGCTTCATCAACGGTTCTTCTCGTGGAATAACGCCGTTAGCTCCGTAGAGAAGCACGTCTTCGGAGTGTAGCAATGCATGCGTAACTCCGCCCCGCTTATTGATGCGTATCTCTTTCACGATCATCTCGATAGGTATGTAGCGAAGAGGACGAAGAGTAACGCTACAGAACTTGCATCCACGAGGACAGCCCCTCATGATCTCTACGAGTCCGTTGACGCTGGGAGCACGAATCAATGGTATTTCTTCGATCCTCGGAACCTCGTGGGGAGCAACGTAGATATACTTCGGCAAGGGTTCTCCATCGAGGATCTTCTGAGCTATGTCTACGATAACCTTCTCCGCCTCACCATCGATCACCGTATCGACGCCCCAACGCTCCCATAGATCCTCTACGTGAAGCCATTGCCACGCAGCGGGTCCGCCCATGATCAGCTTACCACCGCGCTGCTTGAATTCTCTCACTGGTTTCGAATCCATGAGCTTCATGAAGTACTTCCTGTTGACGGGCTCCCTCTTGGTTACTGCCCACCAAACGTTGCTAGGTGCACAGAAAGCGAAGAAATCGTGGTGCCCTATCATCAGAGCCTTCGCATGCTTTAGGTACCGGTGTATGTGGTCGGGATCTATCACCGCTGCCTTGAAACCAGCGTTCTGGAGCGCTGCCTCTACCTTCCTAAGCCCGTAGGGAGCTGCGTAGGGTCTTCCATACTCATCAACACGGGGTTTGGGTGCTGCGATCCACATCCATAACCATTCGGGTAGACCTACCGCGGGGCTAGTAGTCATGAAGCCTATGAACTCTTTACCGTGGTGATCCGACATGAGCGTGCGATCCACCGTTATGACGAAGTCTAGCTGCAACACGTAGCCACCTCCATGCAGCGATCCATACCTAGCCTACGAAAATGTTCGAAGCAAACACTACACGAATCGCAGATTACAACCTTCTCGAAGTCTCTACCAACCTTGCTCACGATTGCAGGGAGCTCTTCGTCGCTAGCGATGTATATCGAGATTCCAACGACTATGTTATTGAGAAGCACATCCCTTACCCCAGGAATAACGTTCGCAACGCTATCGTTGAGAACCACGAAGATCAGGTTTCGCACACCATGCTTAAGGCTTTCATCGTATATCTTTCTAAAGCACTTGCCTAGGCAATGCTTATCCGCGCTGAACACCACGAGTAGACGATTCATGATTCTCGCCAAGATCCGTAGAAGCACTTGTAGAAGCTCCAATATATGTTCTCTCCTCGGTGGCGAGAATTATGGATCGACCCATAAAGCTCTACCCCAACGAAAGTGTTTCCCGTATAATAGCGTTCATACCGCCTCAACACCATCATCTAAGGCTTGTAATCGAGTTGCCCGATCAAGTGATAGTTCTTCACGAAGCTACGGTCGCTGCAATCGTTCGCGCGTACATATCGATCGCAACCCATCCTACGAGGAGAGCCGTAGAGATGGTTCAGCAAAACGTTCCCAAGGATCGTAGAAAGCTTGGCTACGCGAAGTGGCAGCTAGTTGAAGTGAATAGTAGCGAGGACGAGATCGTTGCCCGCGGTTGCGAAATCCTTCAGCGTGCTTCTATTGTTTCGCGTACCCAAGCTGCGTAAGGTTCGTAGCATCTCCATAGCTTGAAGGAGATGATCTCCGGTACCTCGTAGCTGTGAACCTTCTTGATCTCCTCC
>JAMOOB010000199.1 GCA_027066265.1 Desulfurococcales archaeon | reverse complement strand
ATAGCGCCTCTCCACCAGAACAACGATGTTACGTTCTCCACTATGTTTACGCAGGCAACAAGCTTCTTCTCTAGCAGTACGCGAGCAATCTTCTCACCTTCTTCGCGACTCGAAGCCGTTACGAAAACCACCACTAGATCTCCGCACTCAGCAACGTTCATCGAGTATCCCCAACCTATAGCTGGGGGACGAAAGAAAAGAGCTGTTCGCGCTGTTACCTCTAGTCAAGGTTAATACCAGGCTTAGCCCTTTGCTTAGGGGCTAGCTGATGAGGATCGGGTTCTACGGATTTGGTTCGATAGCTAGGCTAGCCGCAAGAATTGCGCTTAAGCGTGGTTACGAAATCGTTGGAGCTGTGGATATCGATCCCAATCTCGTTGGTCGCGATATCGGCGAAGTGCTTGGATTGGGTGAACGTCTAGGCGTTGAAGTGTCTAGGGATCCCGTAGAAGCTCTAGGCGATGCCGATGTCGTGATACATGCAACCGGCAGCTTCCTTGACCGCGTCTTTCCACAGATAGCTACGGTTCTAGACATGGGTATAGACGTGGTGTCGACTTGCGAAACCCTTGCGTATCCATACTATCGCTACCCAGTGCTAGCACGGAAACTCGATGAGAAAGCACGTTCGAGGAACGTAGCCGTTATCGGTACCGGCGTTAATCCGGGGTTCATCCTCGACACGCTTCCCATAATTCTATCCACCTCCGTTCCCACCGTCAAGAGGATCCGCGCCATTAGGGTTCTCGATGCTGCGAAACGTAGGGAGAGCTTTAGGAAGAAGGTAGGCATAGGTGGCGATCCTAGAGAGGTTGAGGAGAAGCTTCGACGTGGCGAGTTGACTGGGCATGTGGGGTACGCTGAGAGCGCGCTACTGATAGCCGATGCTGCGGGAATTCCGGTCTCGAAGGTTGTGGAGGAGCAACACGTAGTGGTTGCGGAACACGACGTGGAATCGCATGGGATAAAGATCGAGAAGGGGCGAGTCCTAGGAGTAGAGGGCTGGGCCAAGCTCTACAGCGGCGATGAAGAGGTCGTGACCGTGGTCCTCAGGGCGGTGGTCGGGGAGGAGGATCGTGATGAGATAGAGATCGAAGGAGAGGAATTCAGCGTTAAGTGGAGGAGTAGCGGTACTCACGGCGACTACGCTACGGCAAGCATCGTGCTAAGCATAGCCGAAGTCATAACGAGCTGTAGACCCGGTCTCCTAACGATGGTGGACATCATACCGTTCAAACCCTTCTTCTCCCGAACCTTGCCAGAAGCTCGTTGAGTAACTCACGCGGCGTTGGTTCGCGACCAAGTTCCTTCACCATCTTTTTCGCCACGCCATCGACTAGGTTCTTGACGTGTACCCCAGCTAAGCATTTCGGTGGAGTAACGATGTCGGGAAGACCCTTCCCATCGTATTTCTCAGCTCCCTCGATCGCTATCTCTTCAACCATGAATGGGTAGGATAGACACGCGTAAGGCTTGTAAGCATGCACAGCGCATTTCCATCCTCGCTGGAAGGGGCACGGTCTCCTGAGCACGTAGATCTCGTCCATCTTCTCGATGTAGTCGAAGACCTTCCTACCCAACGCATTGCGTAGGTCTTCGATATCGAAGCTGTAGATCGGTATAGGCGGACCTTCTCGACAACATACACCTCCGCATTGTGCGCATAGGTTGCTCGTATCTACGAGTACGTTCATCGCTATCTGGTACACGAATGCGTAGGCAACGTATTTCGCTATAGCAACGTTCTCGAACTTCCATAGAAAGTCTATCACTACGTAGGCAGCTTCCAGATCTCCTCTAAGACCTCTCTTCGTTAAGAGGTTGATTTCGTCGCTACCGGGAATACACATAGCTTCAGACCCTAGAGCACGCTTTGCAACATTTTCCTAATCTCCTCGATGTCTACTTCGAAAGGTGCTAGCCTAGCTAGGTAGCCGAGACTCGTCGATACGATGCGACACGCTTCATCTAGATCGCTAGACGTGAATCCGTAGTTCGAGAGCCTCTCATCGAAACCAACGCTCTTCAAGAAGTTGATGAGTGCACGCATAGCTCGTTCTCCATGTTCTTCCCTAGGCTCTAGCTCTGGATCCAGTACTCGAAGTATCCTAGCCATCGTGCTGGGCTTCGCACGGTACATGTATGGCACGAATAGAGGTCCTACGATTCCTAGCCCAGCTCCGTGAGGTAGCTCCGGTTTGACTCCGCTCAGACCATGCTCTACAGCGTGAACGATGTGTACGCGTCCATGATCTATCGCGATCCCGGCGAGAGACGATGCGTAGAGAAGCCAGTACCTAGCTTCGAGATCCTTAGGATTCTCTACAGCTCTCGGAAGGTACGTAGCTACGAGCTTCACGATGGTCTCGGCGAGCATCTCGGTGAACGGCGATGCCTGGATCGAGGTAGCAGCTTCTATTGCATGGAAAAGCGCGTCTATCGATGTATAGATCGTTTGGTTCCTTGGAAGAGTAGCTACGTAGCGAGGATCGTCGATTGCTACCTCTGGGTACAGAGCTTCGCTAGCAATGCTAAGCTTTTCGTTGCCTACCGTTATCACGGCGTACTTATCGACTTCGGAACCCGTTCCATGAGTTAGATTCACTGCGAGTATGGGGATCGTTTCCTCAACTACTCTACGACGCTTCATGTAGTCTTCTGCTCGCCCTCCACGAGCAACGATGGCGCTGCACAGCTTTGCTACGTCTATAACGCTTCCACCACCTATCGCTACGAGCGCCTCCGCTCCGAACCTCCATACATCCCCAGCAATTCTATCCACAAGCTCTGCGTAAGGATTCGGAACCACTCCTCCTACAACTACGTACTTCGTACCGCACTCCTCCAAAATCTTCTCAACATCGTCGAGAGCTCCACTCACTTTAGCACTTCTTCTACCCGTAACGATCGCTACACGATCGAATTTCCTGAACCACCACCTAGCTTCATCGATGATCCTCTCGCCTACGCCTAGCCATGTACGTGGCGAAGCTTTGATCCAGAACCTCTCAACCATTTAGCAACCCCGAGAGAACAGCGTACGAGAAGTATTTCAATATCGTGAGCTAGCACGCAATCATTGCGGCTCTAGGCATTCCTTCAAAGCATTCCTAACGCTAGGTTCGTGAACGTTCAACAACGCTGCGAAGAGCGCCGTTCCTAACGATGATGCTAGCCTACCGCTATCGTCGCGCTCGATCTTCTTGAGTTGCGGAAGCATCCATAGCGTGACGATGAGCATTCTAAGCGTTTCGCGATCGAGCTTAGCAACGACTTCGTCGATCCTAGAGGCTTCAGCTATGCCTAGATCCGACACAGCGTCGCGAGCTCGTAGCAGTAGGTTTCGTATCTCAACGACTCTATTGAATAGATTGACTATGGTGTTCACAGCCGTTTGTACATCGTCTAGTTCGCGTATCGATCTAAGGTTCTTGACACGCGATCTCAATGCTCGTACTCCTCCCACAACCTTTACGAATGCATTCCTCAGCGCCTCCATGTCCTTCGCAATGCTTTCTAGTTCTCGATATCGAGTAGCATAGCTCTTGACGAGGCTGTAGACTGCGTAGAGATCATCCATTAGACGTTGGAGGTTATCTTCGTCGAAACAACATTTACCGTAGCATAGCTGAACCATCTCTCTTTACCGAGCACGGTGGTGAAGGTCTAGGAAAAGATCTTTTCGAGTTCGAGCACTAGCTTCCAGTTCTCATCGATTTTCTTCTCTATGAACGCTATGTCTTCGTCCTTGAGGTGCGCAAACCTTCCCTGAGCCTTTATGTACTGCGCTAACGGTTTCCTACGAGATTTATCGGCGTACGGTCTGCTCGGGGGACTAATCCTGAGCTTTCCATCGACGTACTCCCACAGAATCCATGCACCGGTCTCTACGGCTAGTCGAGCTATCTCCACGGTTTTGCTAGCATCGAATCTCCATCCGGTTGGACACGGAGAGTGTAGGTGTATGAACCTGAATCCTTCTACCTGTGCTGCTCTCTTGAGCTTCTCTGCAAAGTCTTGCGGATAGCCAACGCTTGCCGTAGCTACGTAGGGTACTCGATGCATGAGCATTATCAGGGCAAGATCTTTCTTCTCCTCGGTCTTACCCACGATGGGTGTGGTAGTCGTCCTAGCTCTCCACGACGTCGTTCCGCTGGCCTGTATACCCGTATTCATGTAGGCTTCGTTATCGCTCACGATCACGAGAATGTTCTCGTTCCTAATCGCAGCACCGCTAATCGTTGCAAAACCAATGTCTGCTGCACCACCATCACCGCTCCACACGATTACGATACCATCCTTACCAACGATCCTGAACGCTGCTGCGAGACCCGATGCAACGGCTGCCGCCGATGCGAAGGGTACGTGGAGTATCGGTAGATCTAGACCTTCCTTATCACCGAAGCCAGCTATTATCGATGTACATCCGGCTGGAACAACGAGTACCGCTCT
>JAMOOB010000198.1 GCA_027066265.1 Desulfurococcales archaeon | reverse complement strand
AGTACATGCCCAACGATCTTGAGCCCAAGGTTGTGCGGGCATCCCATGCATGCAGGGTTTCCGGGTACGACACCTTTCCTAGGTGCATTAACGAGCTCACGAATGCTCATCTAGAACCACCCCTCCAAGGCATGTACCACTCGGGAAGAGTCCAATCAATGTACTTACCGCTCTCGTACTCATCGATGAACTTCCTGAAGATCTCTACGAACTCGTCGTAGCTAACGTCTACTCCTCCCAGTCCTGCAACCACGTTCTTTACGGGTACCCTGCCACCGACAACGCTCTTCACCTCCATCGAGAAGATGCCCTCCATCCCCATGGATACGGCGCGGTCCATTACTAGCATTGCTTTAGCTCCGCTGGCTGCCTCGATCAGCTCTTCTCGTGGGAACGGTCTTGCGAACCTTATCCTCAGCAAGCCTATCGGGTAACCTTCGCTACGCAGGATGTCTACAGCCTCCTTCATATCTCCACACCACGCACCCCACGCGACGACTACGTACTTCGCGTCCTCTAAGCGATACCTCTCTACGAGTCCTCCGTAGCTCCTACCCGCGATCTTCCTGTACTCTTCGTCGACCTCCTTAATCACTCGCTTAGCCCGTTCCATAGCTCTCCAGACGCACCAACGCAACTCCATAGTGAACTCGTTGGGACCTACGTTACCTACGGCGAACGGTTTGCCGGGCTCCATGACGAAGGGTAGGGGTTCTCGTGGAGGTAGCCATGCATCTACATCGCTTTGCTCTGGTAGTTCAAGAGGTTCCGCTGTATGGCTTAGCACGAAGGCGTCGAGACCCACCATAACGGGCTGCAGCACTCTCTTGTCCTCGCCTATACGGAAGGCTTGGAGCGTTAGATCGAATGCTTCCTGAACGTTCTCCGCCATCGCTATAATCCAGCCGGAGTCTCGTACCGATAGAATGTCGTGGTGATCGCTGTGGATGTTCCACGGAGGTCCTATGGTTCTCGTGACCACAGCCATGACTATCGGTGCCTTGCTGTAGGCAGCCCACCACAACATTTCGTACATGTAGAGCAGTCCGTGGCTCGACGTAGCGGTGAACGCTCTTGCACCGCCCATAGCAGCTCCGTAGACGGCTGCAAGCGCTGAATGCTCCGATTCAACCCTTATGTACTTAGCATTGAGCTCTCCTCTCTCAACCATTTCAGCAATGCGTTCGACTATGATCGTCTGCGGCGTTATGGGGTACGCTGCCACTACCTGTACCCTAGCCATCTTCACAGCTTCCGCAACGGCATGGTTACCGATTAGAACTACTCGACGTACCAAGGCTACTCACCTTCAACAACCATCTCGATAGCTCCTCTAGGACAAACCGAGCTACAGACTCCGCAACCCTTACAGTAGGTGTAGTCTATCGATGGGTACTCGCCGGGTCTCCACGTAATCACGTTCTCTGGACAGTAAAGCCAACACATTCCACACTTCACACACTTATCAACGTGGATCACAGGTTTGAGAGTCCTCCAAGTACCAGTAGCACCAGCAGATCCCGGCGTTGGATGTGCCAATAGATACCTCAGGAAGTTCCTAAGATCTTCTTCAGCTTCGAGTTCAAGGTTCTGAGGTACGTACTTCCAGAACTTTCCATTCATGCCTTCCTCACCCTATCCCAAGCTCTTCGAGCAGCTTCGAGGTTTGCTTCCAGCAGCTTTCCATGGAAGAAATTCTTCATCGCTTCGAGGATCGAATCCAACGAAGCAATCTCGAACACCTTAGCCATAGCGGCAGCCATAGCGGTGTTGACTACGGGCCACCCAGCTATCACGAGGTTTAGCTCGAGAGCTATCGAAGTAGCATCCACGTAGAACACCTCGCGATCTCCTAGATGTACCGGTTTGGAGGAATTGACGAGCACTCTCTTCGCCGTCGGAGCGATACTGTTCAAATCCATCAACTCAAGTATCCTTGCACTGAACACCGATACCCCTACGGGCTGCTTAACTCTCGAATGTCTCTTGATAGGTTCGTCGGATATCCTGAGGTAGGAGCGAACGATAGCACCTCTACGCTCAGCTCCAAACTGCGGAATTGCTTGCGCATACTTACCCTCCAACACCGCCGCTGTTGCAAGGATTCTCGAAGCCGTTACCCCTCCCTGCCCACCTCTACTGAGAATGAGGTACTCGCGAAGCAACGGCTCAGCCCGATCCACGACATCGACGCTACCTATTAAGCCTTGTAGAAAAATCTCGTTACGGACATCGATCTCTGTTTATACACGTCAATACACCTTCTCAATCCTCTTCTTACTCGCTTCCTCGAGTTCCTTAAGCCTCTCCTCGAATTCCTTGAGAGCGTTCTTAACTGCACGCTCAAGCTCCTTCTGATCTATGTACAGCAACAACGATCTCAGAAACTTTAGAGCACATGACTTGGAGTGGAAAACTAGTTCGTGTCCTCCAGCAACTATCTTAACTCCCTGACCTTCGTAGAAAACTCTTCCACACACGATACATCTAAGCTTTCTGCTCGCCACCTTCACCACCCTTGCTACGCGCTAAGGCAACTACCTTGCTGAGCTCTAGGTTCCTGAATATTTTCTTAGCTTTCTCCACGGCTTCCTCGACACTATTGGCACCAACGTTAATGTAGATCTTCGTACCCTTTACGTGGAATCGATATCGTTTCTCTGGAAAACCTTCGTATCTGTATACCTCAACGAGCTCGAGAACCACGGGCTCCTCCATCTTCATCCACGAAAAAGGTTTACTGAGTAGCGGCTTTAATCGCTTCCTCCAGTATGTCTAGCCCTAGCTTAGCACGTTCTTCATCTATGATGAGAGGCGGGATCAGCCTAATACTGCTCTTACCGCATCCCAGGAGTACGAGTCCTCGCTTCAATGCTTCGTAGAGTACTCTATTCCTAGTCTTCACATCGTGCTCCTTGGTCTTCCTATCCTTAACGAACTCTACGCCCCACGCCAATCCAATTCCGCGAACATCGCCGATAGCTACGTACTTCTCCTTCATCTCCATCAATCTCTCTCTGAACACCTTCTCCAGCTTTTGAACGTTGGGTAACAACTGCTCTGTTACTTCGATAGTTTTCAGCGCTACCATGCAAGCAAGCGCGTGCCCTCCAAAGGTATTGCTATGAGCACCTGGTTCTAGATCTAGCTCCTTCCTAAAGATAGTGGCTCCTATGGGGATAACTCCTCCACCCAGCGATTTAGCGAGCGTAATTATGTCTGGAGCAATGCCGAAGTGCTCGATCGCAAACATCTTACCCGTTCTACCCAACCCCATCTGAACCTCGTCATCTACGAGCAGTATTCCATAACGGTTAGCGAGCTTGCGTAGCTCGAAGAAGAAGTTCTTGGGAGGTACTACGTAGCCGCCCTCGCCCTGTATAGGTTCGAAGAATATCGCTGCAACTTCTTCGGGCGGCACAACGTGGTTCAAGACCCAGTACTCAATGTAATCGATCACACGATTAACAAGTTCGTCTGGATGCTCGTACCCATCGATATTCCACGGATTGCGATACGGGTTGGGGAACGGAACGTGTACTACCCCAGGCATTGTTGGGAAGAACTTCTTCTTGTGTATAGGCTTGCTTGCCGTAAGGCTCAACGAGCCCATGGTTCTACCATGGAAAGCTCCTATGAACGAGATGAAGTATTTTCTACCCGTTGAGAACCTCGCGATCTTGATCGCAGCCTCGTTCGCTTCCGTACCACTGTTCGAGTAGAACACTTTCTTCTCGAAATCTCCGGGAGCGATGCTTGCAAGTTTCTCTGCCAACGCTACTTGGTACGGGTTGAAGAAGTCCGTTCCAGCTGCATGAGCTATCCTCTCAAGCTGTTCAAGTACTACCTTCTTGACCTCTGGATGCGTTGGGTATCCAAGGTTCGACGCCGATACGGCAGAGGAAAAGTCTAGGTACACGTTACCATCCACGTCGATGAGCCACACACCTTCTCCTCGCTCGATCACTAGCGGTAGGAACTCGGGATCGTGCGTTGTGGTAGCTACGAACTTTCGATGACGTTCCATAACTTCCTTGGCTCGAGGTCCGGGTGGCGTAACAACGATGCGAGGACGGTCGTACATGGAGCAAACCCGTAGAGAAAGAGCTTTGGCTACAAAAAAGCTGTATCGATTAATCAAGCTATGGCTGTACGCGTTTCAATAACGTGATCAG
>JAMOOB010000197.1 GCA_027066265.1 Desulfurococcales archaeon | reverse complement strand
ATAGACATAGGTTTCCGGGGATCCCGGAAGAGACCCTTCATAATCTTCGGGATACGGTTCCGCGCACCCATCAAGCCCGGGCTCAACGTCTACGAGAATCGTTACGAACCGGAGGTCGCTGAGTACGACTACGTAGCTTACTGGATCTTTCCACCCGGTACCAGGGTTCTGGAAGTCGATATGGGTCGCGGTGGCGAGGATTGGGACGTCGTCGGCAAGAACATCGTGGCTATCTACGGTAGGAAGGGTAGGAGAACGGGTGGCTACGAAAAGATCGTGTTCGAGCTACCCCACGAAGTTGCCGAGGAAGGCGAGTAATGGAGCTGAACAGCGTTGTGAAGAGGAAGCTGCTACACATAGTCTTCAGCCTCGCACTCCTCATCCCCCTCACACCGGTGTACAGCCACACCGTTGCTAGGATCGCGGGCTGTACTCCCCACGAAGTTATCGCTACGACCTACGTAGCGATAGCTCTCGGAGCCATGTTCTTCAACAGTTTGCAGATACGATTACCGAGTTTTCGAGAGAACGCTCTATCCATCGTGAGAGACGTTAGGAAGAAAGTGGTTGCACAGCTTAGGCAAGCATCGAGGAGGGGTAAGCTCGTCGAAGCTCTTGCTCAGTACCTCGAAGAGCTGGACAAGATCTTCGACCGTGCCGAGGATAGGATGCTCAACCTGATACGCGAGGTCGAGCGCGATTACGAGAAGAGGTTCGGCTACGTAGCCGTAACCTTCGCCGTGGCATCCACCGCCTTCTCCTACATACTGTTCGGAACCTACGTTATGTGGGGCATACTAGCCCTAGCAATCGTCGACGGGGTCTCGGCAATCGTGACAAGCATTGTTCCGAAGCCTAGGATAGCCAAGCACTCCATCCCATCGATGCTCGCAACCTACGCAACCTTCCTAACGCTAGCCACAGCCGTAAGCCACGATCTTTCAAAGAGCGCGGTTCTGAGCCTCGTTGCGCTGGTTACGGAGATGCTTAGCCCCGAAGACAACCTTACGCTTCCCCTAATCGTATCCGCAGCAGCTCTCCTCCTATCCATGCCAGCACCCCCACCCTAGCAAAGGGAAACCTCGTCTTCGAGCACCATCCCGAACCGTTTCGTCGAGGGGTTCGCAGAGCTTTTCTTGGAGTGGTGCCGCATCTAGCTGCGGGTACTCTGGTTGCGGTCCCGATTCGTGGATAGGTCTATAGAGCTAGGGTTGCTGGAGCGCGAGTACCGTTCTCCGGGGTTAAGGCTCGTGATTGTGTACGGTAGGCGTAGGGTTGGGAAGACGTACCTACTCAAGCGCTTCGTCGAGGGTAAGAAGGCTCTGTTCTTCGTAGCTATCGAAGCATCGAAACACGTTCTCTACCGCGAGCTTTCCCAAGCCTTGGCAAGGTTCCTGGGTAGGAGGATGGGTATCGTTGAGAGCATCGATGATCTTCTCGAGATCTTGGTCGAGGAAGCGCGTGGGGAGAAGATCGTGGTTGTTCTCGACGAGTTTCAGTACCTCGTAGATGCCGATCCAGAGATTCCTTCCCGGATCCAGCGGTTCGTCGATACGCATCCCGATGCCGAGATCATGCTGATCCTATGCGGATCCGCTATCTCGTTCTTCGAACGCGAACTTCTTGGGTACCGAGCACCTCTCTTCGGTAGGAGAACCGCTTCGATGAAGCTCAGACCTCTAGGCTTCCTCGATGCGTGGAGGCTCTACCCTAGGTACGGACCTAGAGAAGCTCTCTACAGCTACGCAGCTTTCGGAGGTACGCCAGCCTACGCTAAGCTAGTCGATGACGGGATCGATGTGTTTACCAACATCGCTAGAAACATCCTATCCCCGGGCTCCTACCTCTTCACCGAAGCCATCGACTTCCTTAGGCAGGAGCTTCGGGAACCAGGTACCTACGCATCGATGCTAAGCGCTATCGCTGAGGGATACGTTAAGCCTAGCGAGATCGCTTCCGTAGCCAACGTATCGAGCAAGACCGTGTCGAAGTACATCGAGATCCTCGAGAAGCTAGATATAGTGG
>JAMOOB010000196.1 GCA_027066265.1 Desulfurococcales archaeon | reverse complement strand
TACCTGGAACGAGTTCGATAAACGGTGTTGCGATTCCTAGAGTAGTCAAGCTCTTCCCCGTCGAAGCTCTGGGCCTGGATGGGAGGAAGGTCAAAGCCTTTGGGTGGGTGGATAGCGAGAACGGTGAGTACTACGAACGTAGGGATCAAGCTCCTCGCGGGAAGGAGGTCGTAAGCCTAGGCATGGTCTTCGTCTGTCCGCGGTGCTTATGCGAAAGGATAGAGTCGTGGTTCAAGCACGACTACGGCTACTTCTACCCGATGAAGAACGGGAAGCTGTTGAGAGTACCTCCGTGGATCCTCAACATGATGGGTGTAGCAGCCTACTGGTACCCACTCAAGGGAGATCCTAGGGAAGCTCGTCGTGGAGAAGAGGATCTCTACCTACGCGGAGTCCCCAAGTGTCGACGCGATAGAGAGTACTGGAAGGCTACGACTCCGCTAAGGACGTACCCTAGGTATGGAGACGTAATCGTTAAGCAACGTTCGTTGGAATCCATCGAGGTAGGGTGCGTCAAGGTATCTCGCGCGATCTCGGAGGTTCTACACGTGGTTACCCACATCGTCGTACCCGTAGACGGCGTTGCCTACGTAACGTACCCCGTAAAGCTTTCGGGTAGCGATAGGTACTACCTAGGTGCGTACTTCTCTACAGACAACGTATCGCTGCAGATCCATGCATCGAGCGTTCCTACCGTGGATAGCTCCGTCGTTAGGTGGCACTACCTGAGATGGCGTACGAGAACGATCGTGGATCGGTACGTAGAGCACGGCAACGCATCGATGCATGGACGTAGGGATGTCCTTAGGTACGCCGATCCGGACTACCTAACCGAGAACTTCGTTAGGGTTCTCAAACTAATCGAGTTGCTGCGTCGGTTAGGGATGGAGGCTCTGGACGGAGATACGATCGATAGGATCGCTAGGTGCGTACTCAACTGGGTACATCCATCGAAGCACAACCTCGATATGGATCGCAAGCTATTCAAGCTAGTTCAGGAGGTTGGATCCATCCAGAGGATCGTGCTGGCATTCCTAGACTTCTGCCTACGTAGATTCCTTGGTGTAG
>JAMOOB010000195.1 GCA_027066265.1 Desulfurococcales archaeon | reverse complement strand
AATGATTATCCGAGACAGATCTATACCGCTATCTCTCAAGCCTTCTCGTATCATCACGATCCTCTCACCCGCCGTGAACGGGTTCGTTAGCGTGTGACTTTCCTGCGCTGAGCCAACAACTATCACGAGCTCGTCAACGCGTTCGAGAGCCCATTTCACGACACTTACATGACCCCAATGCAGTGGTTGGAAGCGTCCTGGAAACACTGCTCGTGTAACCATGGATCTCCTCCCTCGGAGCCGTAGATGTTGGAACGCAGACCATATATTTATCACAGCGATCTACTTGTGCGGAGAGTTCTAGGGATCAACCTTGTCGATGCCCGAGACGGAGCCTCGCCAAGTAAAGCGCAAAGTTATCGCTGCACGCGAGGATCTGGTCAACGAGCTCGCGATCATAGCTAAGAAACGCGGCTCTACGCTCTACGCTCTCGTGAACGAGATAATAGAGCAGGCGATTCGTGCTGAAGCTATGGGCGTCGCGCTACGCGAGGTACTGGACGTCTACGAGTTTCTTAGAGCTAACAGAGCAGCAGGACTGACGACGTTGCCCATAGACTTCCTCAATACGCTCGCCTCTCGGAACTCGGACGATAACATATTGAAGCTGGCACACGAATGCGGTAAATGGTACGGAGAGTTTCTGTTAATAAGATTCGCCCCCAACACCACAGAGCCACAGGATCTCGCACCGTTCATCGAGAGGATCCTGCGAGAGACTAGATGGGAGCTAACAGAGGTTAGCGCACGCGCAGAGAATGACTGCGTTAGAATACGAGCAGTATCGCTCGTGCTCAACGCTGAAGCGACGAAGATCGTTGCTCGCTACATAGAAGGTCTTCTGAATGCTTTCAATTACTATACAAAACATGTTAACACGCATAGAGGCATAATAGACGTAATTGCATGCAGATCCTCTAGCTAGGTACCTAACGCATCAATTCTTTTACTTTGTATACACCCGTCAACACCTGTAGCCACCACCTATTTAAGCCCAGAACATGCTATGGTGTGTACGAGGGTTTGGGTGTGGGATATGAGTAGGAGAATATACGCACTAGGTCTCGTAATCCTAATGATCTTACCAGCCATCGCTGGAGCTCTACAGTTGCTACCAATGCTCGTAGCACAAGCACCACCAGTAGTACTGTTGACGGACACCGTCTACGTGAAACCTGGCGACAGAATTAAGCTAACGTTCAAGTTCCTAACAGATCAGCCCGTAACCATAACGATATACGTCTATCCACAGACCGGTGCAACCACTTGGCTAACCTCTACCGTGACCATAGTGCCCTACACTGGCGAGGTAAAGGAGATCGAGTTCCCAACGCCACTACCATACGAACTACCCGATCTCTACAGCGGTCCAGAGTGTGGAGGCCTAGGTGAGGGCTACATACAAGTATTCGTGACCACCACCGGATACAGCGATTACCTACCCAACATGACTACCCTATGTGTAGTACCCTTCGTCAAGGTCTCTCCCGAAGTAACTGCAAACATTGATCTGTATCAGACCGTCAACAGCGGAACCCTAGTACCCGCCGTCGTACACGTAGAAGCCTATGGTATTCCAGAGGATGTGACACCAACCGTAGTACGCTTCGAAGTAGGAAACTACGTTGCTACTAAGGATATCAGCGGTGTTCCAGTAGTAAACGGAAAGCTTTCCGTAAATGTAAGCCTCTATGAAACCCAGCCGCACTGGCTACCAAGAGGTAAAGCCAAGGTATACGTATACACAAACAGCTCCGCTGTCAATGACAATGAGAAGTATGCTGAGCTCTACGTAGTTCCCGTAGCAATCACCGTGCCCAGCCCAACGCCACCATGGCATGCTCTACCAATGTCTGTACACGGCAACGCCTACACCATAACGATAAACGACGTCGATACCTACCTAGGACTATCGAAGGTTACGGTACTAGGATTCGGATTCGATAGCAATGCCTACATCTCCAAGCTAGAGTTCCACAACATTAACTTCACCAAGATAGTATACACCTTCACCGTCGATGCGAGCGGAAACCGCGTCT
>JAMOOB010000194.1 GCA_027066265.1 Desulfurococcales archaeon | reverse complement strand
TTGCTGGCGCACGCATAATCTCAACGAACCCAGCTGCTGTTTGAACTTTATCGATTCTAGATGGCTTTAGCTTAATTTCGTCAGCCAAATGTTTCGGGATTACGCTTAGCGTTGCTCCGGTATCGATCAACGCTCTTGCATCGATGCACCTAGATCTATCTAGGTTACAGAATCGAGCATCGACCCATACGTGACCCACATTAACCACCTTTGTCTATGAATTGCAAGCTTCAGCTACTTAAAAACCTTAAGTATGATCACCTTCACCTCGATACAACTTCTTCACGGTGCGGTATGTACTTCGCAACTTAAGCCGCATTAATAACAGGTTCTCGAAGAGCATCCGATTACCCAAGTTGGGCAAATCTAGTTGTTAGGTGATGAAGTTAGCGCAACCTACTTGACGATCTTTTTCCTCTATATCTGTGGCCTTGACTTTGATAGCTCGATAACTACACAAATTGCTCAGTCGCTCCACCTTTCATCACGGGTTCAGGTATACGTCCCTTCATCACCCGGTGATGATGTGGGGGATCGCTGAGAGGTGAAGAGCTATTCATGGGCTCTGAGGGTCTCGGGCTGCGAGTAGGTCTCGAGGGTAATCTGCTTACCAGCAGTGCTAATCTCGTTGAGGGCTTGGAGTTCGTAGTTGGGAAGCTTCGGGAAGCGTTACTTAGCGGGCTAGATATATGGGTTTATGTTTACGGTTCTCGATCTCGACACTGCAAGACCTCTACCTTAGCTAAGCTCCTCTTTGGAGAGATCGACCTAGGAGTTATCGGTTTAGACCGTGTGAAGGTTGCATGCACTTTCAGTAAACTGAGTAAGCTCGTGATTATGGGCGTGGAGTTTGAAGGGGTAGAGCCTAGCGCTAAAGCTGTGGTTACGGGATTAGCTACCTAATTCTTACTTAGGGATTCTAGTTCCTTCGAAACTCGTGAAGCTCTACAAGGCGTGCGGAATAGCATCGCTAATTCTCTTCCCCCTTAGCGATAGCTAGCAACGTGTATTCGACTCGAGAGCTAACGATGCTCTTCGCGACCCTAGGGTTTTCGCTAATGGGCATGAGCATTTCCATCTCCTTCGTCGCTAAGTCGAAACGTCTTAGAAGCCTAAGGGACTTACCTAAAGTCGTCGAATCTATCAAAGCTCTAAGCATCTACAAAGAGATCGAAGCACTAATCGATACCGCATTAAGGAAGTGTAAGTACCTCGACTCAGGTAAGGATAGGGTATCTACGTTCACGAGCTTCGGAGTAATCGATATGAGCATCGAGGTAATCACTAAGAAAAGGGGTTTAGAAGTGATTAAACTCAGCATGAAGCTCCATCGCTAACAGATCTTCACTCCTTCCTTAGATACCGTGGCTACGAAGCAACTATGGATCTTCCTGAATTTAGAGCTGAAGATCTCGCTAAGGATCTTCTCGGCTTCGAAACCCGTGCAGTGCCCTACGAGTAGCTGCTCAACGCCTAGTTCTATAAGTGCTTTAGCTACTTCCTCGATTAGCTCCCTAGGGCTCGAGATTAGGTGCAGTCCTCCGACTACGAGCCTAACTCTATCTCCAAGGATTTCGCTAGCTCTCTTCACGACGTTCACTACCCCGCTATGACCGCATCCAAGGATTGCGATTCCTCCGAAACCCTCTACCTTGATCGCTAGTGCGCTATCGTCCTCGGCTAGGTAAGGCTCTAACCCTTTCTCCG
>JAMOOB010000193.1 GCA_027066265.1 Desulfurococcales archaeon | reverse complement strand
GCACTGAACGATAGCTGAATTCCTCGAGAACTCGATGTTCGGAACATTTCTAGTAGAAACACGTTGCTTACTTTATGCGATTCTCCGTGGAGGTACACGATCTCTATCGGAGCTACGGTATTTTGTTTCGATGCGTATACCTTCTCAAGATCCCAGAATACACACATGTACACGCAATCATCTTCGCAAACCTCGTCGCAATACACATCGATTTCCTTGGGAAGCCACTCCGCGATCTCGATACGCTTCATCGGGTATCCATGCTCGAGGATCTCCTTAGCTAGCGTACGTAGCTCGTCTCTGGATACCAGCGGTTTCCTCGTGCCTAGGTTCTCGACGATCCTGATCTCGACCGAACGCTTTTCGAGAGCTATCTTCGATACGTGTATCGGTACGCTCCTAATAATCGAGTAGACTCCCTGCTGCGTATGTACGGTAGCCATAACTATGATCCCGATACCGATTAGATCCGGATCGTTGCCAAGCTTCTCGAGGTAGGTACACCATTCCTCGAAGGCTTTGGTAAGTCTAGGGCTCGCTACCACGATCTCTCCATACCTATCGAAGAACTTGCCTACCTCAACGAGGCTACCGTTAGGCATCCATACATACATGCTCAGAACCGTAGGGTATCTAGCACCAGAAGAATTCTCTACGACGATCTTGAACACGCTAACATCCTTAATCATAGGAGGTAGGTACAGAACCGTAACGCCTTTCATCGGGATCACTACCTCAGCAACAACGCTACGCAACACGCCTCGATTATCAACGAGCTCGATAATCGTAGAGAGAGCTAGCACCAACACTATCAAGAGCACTATCGATCTATACACGATCATCCCCACCCTAGCACTGCCAACACGTCTCCAGCTATTAACTACTTCTATTCGTTGTAGATTCGTTGTAGAGATGAAAGGCGTGAGAGCAAACTTTATAAAGGGATTTATATCGGTAGAACCATCGTACTAACAATGGTGAAGAATAACTACGTTATCTACGGCTAAGAACGATAGACTTGCAACATGGAGTAGGGGATGAAGAATCGTCGGCGCAGCTGAGACATGATGTGATATCGCCGCTTTCGGACCCCCACCCAACAACGTTCTCGAAAACCATAGCTCTCCACTCCACAGATCTTCGCAGCGTCATAGCTCAGAAACCCGTACATATACAAATACCGACGTACGTACATCGATGCCCAGACCCCCTTTATAAACCCCTTTATAAAGTTTGCTCTCATACCTTTCATCTCTACAACGAATAGAAGTAGTTAATAGCTAGGGATACAGTTACAAACTCGAACAAGAGCGTAGGTGAAGAACTATGGAGAGGAAGGCGATCCTAACAGCTATAGTAGTAGTCCTAAGCATCGTAATGCCCTTAGTAATACCTTCAGCAGAAGTGTTAGCTCAGGGTGTTCCAGTCTCTGACTACGATGAAGCAGTGTATAGTTCGTGGATCATCCCGGGATACCTCAAGGTTACAGTAGTAGCTAAGGCGTTCGTCAGTGCTATCGATAACGGTAGATTCCTCCAAAACGTACACCACGATGGACGAGTATATGTGCATTTTGATGGCAAGGGAAAGAACGATGTAGCTGGATACTATGTAGAATACATTGTGTGTGGACGACCTTCAGAGGGTGGCCGCGGTCTTTACGCATATACAGAGACCCATGCATACAAGGTAGTGGTGTTCTTCGAGGACGGTTCAGTAATCAAGTTGCATCTAGATATAATAGTTGCATACGCGGAGATTACTACTAGCGGTATCGAAAGCATTAGTACAGGACATAGCTAACGGTGTTCCGCAACGATGATAGGGATACTCCTAACAATCATGATCGTATCGATACCGATACTGAATCCGTTAGTTCTAGCTACAGAGCTTTTCTCTTTCGATTCCCTTGATTTCTCTGGTTCTAAGCATTGTAACGTTGAAGAGCTTCACTACCTGTTTGCAATTAATGTAACTACCACCGTCGGTGTTCTACGTACGTTGCTACCTAGGTTATGTGGTACGCTGTGCAACGATAGTAACGTGA
>JAMOOB010000192.1 GCA_027066265.1 Desulfurococcales archaeon | reverse complement strand
CCTCCATAGTGCTAGGATCGAATATGCGGACCCACGCACTTGTCTTCACCTTGATACATTCGTAGCAATATTCCTGGATTGGGTACCATTCGCTTGTAACCACAATCTTTCCGCGAGCCAAAGCTTCGAGGGCATTCAGCTCGAATCCACCTCCACGCGAAGGCACTAGAACGACATCAACGGCGTCGTACAGCGCGACCATCTCTTCGCGGCTCATCCACTCGTCGATGATAATCACGTTGTCGAGACCCTCGAAGATGCCGAGCATCGGATCTGGATGAAGCGCGGCTTTGACAATTAGAACCGCATCGATTTCCTTAGACACCTCCTTCCATGCATACGCAACGACATCGGCGCCCTTCCTAAACCATGAGTGCCATAGGAAGAACAGGAACTTCGGCTTGTCTATAGACCTAACCTCGTCGATGATAGGCGACTTAACATCGATGTCGTCGCGTAGAAACACGTCGTCTAGGTGATGAGGAACGACGTAGATATCCGATGTAACGCCAGACACCCTGAACACGTCTGCGCAGAACCTGCTTGGAACAGCAATTCTTTCGAATAGCGATAGAACGTAGGCGGCGTGAGGCGTTATATGGTTCGTATCACATACGTCGAAACCTATCCACTCCCTGCATCTCTGCAACAACCTTCTGAAGGTTCTTGGATACTTCAACATTGAGTAGAGCACTGGGTGCATTACGCAGACATCGTATTCCTCGTCGGGCGGTATCGGTACGTTCATGTCAAGCTCATGGACTTCGTAGCCCAGCCTACGAAGAGCATCGATGTAGGTTCCCGCAACTACTGTGAAGCTCACGCGTTTAGTCATTGGGTAGATGTACAGAATCCTCTTCATCGAGAAGCACCTCGTCGAGCCACTCCTGAACGTCCTTCTCCTTCAGGATCCTAGGATCCTCGTTGAGAACGAGCTGGATCGCGAAGGACTGGAATATCTGCGACAATGTCAAGCCTCGCGACTCTGCTATTCTTTGAAGAGCTCTCTTCAAAGAGCGTGGGACCTTGAAGCAGATCTGCGTCCTGGTCTGACTAACCATGTTAATCACCCATGTGTAGATAGTCGGACACATGTCTATATGCACGTCTACCAATGTATCGACACGAATGGGTGTGTAGACCATGACCCTGTACAAAGGTATTGTAGAACCAAGAACCGTACCTGTTCAGGTCAAGGATAAGTGGTACGAGAAGCTGATCGAGCTCGAAAGCGTTATCTACAGCAGGATCATGACCAAGATACCAAACGAGCAGGCGTTCATCAGCAAGCTAGCCGATCCATCAGCAACAGCATGGAGCGCCTTCGTAAGCCCGTACTGGCAGGACGCCGACCTGATTAGGCTTAAGCAGAACGTCAAGATCCATATGGCTGGACCCAAGTACATCAACAAGATCAAGAAGGCGTACGTCGAGGACAAGAGGTTCGCCAAGGGTGTCTACGACGCTCGATTCGTTCTCAACAGCCTAGACATGTTCAGATACACCCTTGGCGGCGTTGGCATTAGGTACGAAACTGGTTGGGGTGCACTATACAAGGCTGTAGGTGTACTAACAGGCGATACAAGAGTAGCGTTCTACATAGGAGCGAACGAGGTGTTCCAGCCACCAGTAGTCAACGCATTCGACGAATCCATAGTCAGGTTCCTAAGACCAGCACTCATCGCAGAGCTGACGCAGGGCGCCGTCTTAGCGACCTACGCGATAGAGAAGAACATGACCAACCTCAGAGACCTCGTGATAAACACCGTAAACGCAAAGATAGCGAAGATAGTCAACGCCCTGAAGAAGCCAGAGTTCACAACGGTAGAGCTGAAGCTAGCAATGGAGGACCTTGACAACGACGGCGTAGAGGAACTAGTGGTCATCGCAAGAGCAGAGTAAACCTAGAACACGAACCGTTTAACCAAAACCAAATCTATTTTTTATTTATACTTCTCCACTTCTCATGTGGACAAAGGGTCTAAAAAATAATGGTTTTGCTAGATAGCACGAGCAACAACCTTAGATGGTTCTCGGCTAATTGGTTTCCTACAGAATGGGC
>JAMOOB010000191.1 GCA_027066265.1 Desulfurococcales archaeon | reverse complement strand
GTATGCTCACGTGCCGTGGACGATAGTGCTGATCCCTAGGGAGAACGACGAGATTGAGGTAGCTCTACTGATCCCGATGCAAGCGCTGGAATCTGGGATTGCGCGCACTATCGAAGCGTTGTTCAGAACCAAGGTGTTGACTCGGAAGGAGCTCGAAGAGCTGAGCGTACCGCTCATGGCACTTGATGAAATAAAGGATACGATAGTTCTGTGCAGATGGAGGGATCGTAGCGACGAAGTGTTCTACTGGTTGCCATTCATCGCGGAACAACTTATCGAGGCTTGGAAAGGTTGGAGTAGCCTAGAGCCGACACCCATCCCCGTGATCGCCGTGGTCTACCGAGACAAGCTAACCGAAGAACAGCAGAACTTGATGCGACTCAGCTCGGCATTAAAAGAGCTAGCCCTCCTAACCTCCAAGGACAAGCTCGATTCCAGCAACATAACGTGGCTCTCGCCGATTCTCGTAACACTCGATGGAAAGTTGATACTGAACGAGTTTCCGAGCGAAGCCGTAGAGGTTGCAATGCGCAGAATAGAGTTCGTCAAGATCCCGGTCATCGGCTACGCCCGCGTACCGCAAGTAGACGAAGAAGTGCTGAGGAAAGTTACGGAGATCATGAGGCGATACAGAGGGGTATCCCCAGCAATAGGCACGGTATTCCGCGGTGCGAAGGGTTTGCGGTACGGCGTTGAGAACGTGCTTGGAGCGATCCCGAGCGAGGTGAAACTGAGGATCCTCAAACCGTCGGAAGCCGAAGCCTACAACGTTGCGGGGTTCTACAAACCTCTTGAGAAGACCATTGTCGTTCGAAAGGATCTTCCGGCGATAGCCGTGCTTGTACACGAGGTTGCGCATTCGCTAGACTACGAGCACGATCTTGAACCGAGCAAGGAGCTCAAGAGCAATCCGCGGTTGATGGAGCAAGCACAGCTAGTTTCGTTGCTGATCGGCGTAAGGGATATCAAGCACCTCACCAAGCCCACGGAGCTATGGGCTCAATCAGTAGAAGCGTACGTCTTTCAGAGAGAGTGGCTCAGGAAGAACTTCCCTGAGCTCTACGAGTTCGTTGATAGGTGGCTCAACAAGATCGCTCCGAGCCTAGTCGAACTATCGAAGGAGCTCGAGCTCGAGCCTACCCCCGAGGCATTGGAGAAGCTGGAGAAGCTCGCGGAGAACATTCCGAGGGAGCTCGCTCCGTTGCTCCTCAAGCCGTTGTCGAAGCTCAGCGATAGAGAGAAGGAGTTGCTGCTTCGATGGGGCTTAGCAACCTACGGAGAGCGGTTCCTGGAGGACGTTGCTAGGCTAGATTCACTCGCCAGAACAACGATTCAGTGGTTCGAGAACCCGCTCTCCGTAGATATCGAGGGGGTTGATACGCCGAACGTACTTCCTAAAGCGGAGCAATTAGCGAAGAAGATCTTCAAGGTCGTCGCGCTCGAGCATCCAGAGCTCGTAGAGAAGCACAGGAAGCTTCTCGAGGAGGAGCCGAAGTCGCAAACCTCTAGGAAGGTCGGAAAACCGTCTACAACCATAGACGTAGTCATCGAGAAGGTGAAGGAGATCTCGCCAAAGCTAGTCCCACTACTCGAATCTGCACTGAGGAAGAAACCGAGTCAACTTACCGAGGCAGAGAAGAAGGTTCTAGTGCTAGCGAAGCTGTTGATCAATCCGCAATCTATAGGAACAGACACAGCGTTCAGATCAAGGAGACGGGTTAGAAACGTCGAGAGCTGGCTAACGGAAACTGGTGTTCGAGGAGATATTCCAGGCGTAGATACGCCGGAAATGAGAGAGTTTCTGAAGCAACTCAAGAAGTTGCTGAAGCAAAGGAAGTACAGAGAGATCGAGAAGCTGATCCTTGGAGAAGCTGTTGTTGCATAGCAATTCCTTGCATATCTCCACAGCTGTGGACAAATGTGCTTCGGTACGCAAATCTTTTTCTACCTTCTTTGCTGAAACCGTTCTTTGGTGCGGATCTTGAGGGTTGTTGTGGTTTCGCATCCCAAGCCCTATCATCTCGACGATTTTCTGTCTGTATCGTTGTTGCTCTACAAGTACCCTGGTGCCGTGCATAGGGTTGCTAGGAATCGCGATGATGTGTACAGGATTCTCGAGGAGGAGAAGCCGGATCTAGCGATCGTTGTCGATGTTGGTGAGCGGTACGATGTTGGTGAGAAGGTTAGGTGGTACGACCATCACCAGGATGCATCCCTTCCATGCTCCTTGGTGCTGGTGCTGAGGCACGAGTTTCCGGATCTATACCGCAAGATCTTGGAGGTGGAACCGCTTAGAAAGATGCTTCAGTACCTAGACACTAGGGATCGGTTCGGTGTAGATAGAGCGAACGAGGTTCTCGGTATACGCGATCCTATAGACTTGATGCGGTACCTACCAACGATCTTCCTCACAGAGCCGAGCCCCGAGGTAGGAAAGAACTTCGTTAAGCTCGTCGAAGCGTTCTACAGAGCGAAGGAGAGAGCAAGGGTGCTGAACGTAGATGGCGTAAAGGTGGCGATCATCGATCTCGATCAGCGAGAGGTGCCAGCCAGCGTAGTATTCGACGTTACCGGCGCAGATCTATTGATACAGCGAAACTCGCGCAATCCACGACATACCAACGTGATGAAGAACAACCGTAGTCCGCTCTACGACAAGATCGATCTAAGCAAGCTGGCAAGGATGTACCCAATAGTCTTCCTACACAAGAACGGGTTCCTAGCAGTCCTAGACGTACCAATAGAATCACTTAGTCGCAGAGATATAGAAGATATCGTTCGAACGATTCTAGCAATCAAAGAAAATAAAGAGATGATAGAAGCGTAGCACCAGATGCATTTCCACGTTTATCGGTGTTGTAGATCCATGACTTACGTCGCTACGCGTTGATGCGAGAGCTCTTCGAACGCTTTCTCTTGCCGATGTAGCACGGATCGACATACCTCTCCTTAAGCGCTATCCTGGCACAGTCCTCAAGCTCCGTCTTCTGCGCTTTGTAACGTACTACGTGATCAAATCGATTCTTCAATTTTGAGCAACTTCAACAATGTAATGACAGTCGATAAAAAGGAAACGTGGTGTAGTTATACGATTCCCAGCTCTATGTGGTACAACGTTCGTGCTACTTCGTGAAGTTTCTCGTCGAACCTATCCAGCAAGGCTTTGTAGAGTAGCTTCTCAAGGTATCTGTATACATCTCGCATCCTAGCTACGTGGCTTCGGAGCTCGCCCACCAACTCCTTCTCCAGATACTTCTCTTCCGCGAGACCCTTCACCGATCTACACGATGCTATGCAACCGTTCAGATCGCTAACGACTCTGTAGCCAAGAAGTCGAGTAGCTTCCACGGCACCTATCGCTTCATCGCGTCGAAGTAGATCCCTTGATATGAGATCCACGAGCATCTGTTCCAGTTCGTTGCAGAGCTTCCTGATCCGCTTCAATCGAGATTCTAGCTCGTCGGATTCCTTCCTGATTCTCTCAGTCAACGACTCGCGATGTTGAAGGGAATCGATGATTGCGTTCTCTATCTTTTCGACAACATCATCTATGTTCCGACGAAGAGAAGCGAGTTTCGATAGCGCTTCCTTCACGAGAGCGTAACTCTCGATAGCACGATTCAATGCATGAGCAATCTCTTTAGACATGGGTTCCCCTGACATGCAATAGCATTCGTCCTATATAAGGTTCACACCACCTACATACTCAATTGAAAGAGTGAACAACCAGCAAAGCAATAGAATACGCTAATCTTCGTAGACTGATTATCGTTTTCACAGTTGTGACGATTTGTGTATACATGTTCATCGATAATTGGAAAGGAAGTACTTTTATGTGGGTTTACGTTGTTGCTCCCTGGGTGAGTACATGAGTAGAGCTGTAGAGGTTCTGGATCTATGGGATTCGCATGCCAGGGTACGCGTGAGGTACGTTTTCGACCTGTCGAAGGATTGGAGGGTTAGGGATCTGAAGCGAAGTATCGAGTCTCTAGAGAAGGAGTTGAAGAGGATCGTACGCGATTCGTTGGCTAGGTATCCACTAAAGCTAGTGGTTGCAATGGCTCTGGGAAAGGATATCGTCAAGTTCGGTACCCCCAGCATCGAGAAGGTATCTACGCAGTTCATCGAGCTGAAGAGTGGTCTACTAGGTAGGAAGATCGTTCTTCCGCTGGACGTCGACGAAGCCGTTAAGCTGTTCGAGCGCGCTAAAGAGAAGCTGGAGCGCCGTGCCAAGGAGTTGGAGGAAGAGATCCGGAGGCTAGAGAACGAGTTGAAGGAGTTGCAAGCCCGTAGGAAGAGGGCTAGGGGCTTGCTTGGCGCGCTATCGACACTCGTCGAGGTCGGTAGGGAAGCACTCTTAAAGAAGAGGTTGGACGAGCTTAAGCGCGAGTTGGAGATCGTTAAGCGCATCCTCGAGGAGGCTAAGAAGACCAAGGAAGAGGACGTGAAGAAGGCTCTGGGCAAGCTACGTAGCGTAGTCGGCAAGTACCTAAGGGTTCTCGAAGAGAAGAAGAAGGATCTCTACTCGTTGATACAACAGCTGAGAGAGGAGATCGCTGACAAGCTACCTCACGAGCTGAAGGTTCCGGGTCACGGAGAGCTGGAGCTCGCTAGCCTCTACGAGAAGGATACGAAGCTCGTAGCGGAGTACATAGGCACGCTAAAGCTCCACAGAAGCTTTCCATCCAGAGTAGCTGTCCAAGAATACCTGTTGCGCACCATACCATCTAGACCAGTCATGGTCATCACTATCTAGGTAGGTGATTCACGTGGCTGAGAAGAGTCCCAGAGTAACGCTAAGCATTAGCTGTCCAGCGACGCGACTCAGATACACGAACAGAACGCAGTTCCTGGGATCGCTCTTCCTACAGTACTACCCGCCCGGATGGTACCGTTATAGATTGACGATATACAAGGATGGTAAGAGAGATGGTGGCTGGGAGAGGGAGTTCTACGTAAATCCGCTATGTCTAGAGGGTCAGAGGCAAGGAACGACCTTCAGCTTCGAGGTCGGGTTCCAGAAGCCGGGAACGCATAGGGTATGGGTCGAGGTAGAGCTATTCAATTCACGGGGAGAGCTCGTTTGGAAGGGAAGGAGCAACATTGTGGAAGTGGTGTACTCTCCCCCGGGACTCGTGAAGCGAGTAGAGATGCAGATCATCAAGGTTCCAGAGGAGGTTCCCCTCGGTGTAGAACCAAAGCGGTGCCCCAAGATCTTTGGAAAGGTCGTTATGGAGGGCTACCCAGTAGGTACCTACAGACTCGAGATCGAAGCTATAGACGAAACGGAGGGTCGACCACTATCGCTATCCGCTAAGAACGTGGCTAAGCTTACCGAAACGAAAAGGATAGCGGAGTTCCCATTCATAGTCAACCTCTACGGGTTCACCAAGGAAGGGGAACACAGAATCACCATACACGCAAGGATATTCGATGAGAAAGGAAACGAGGTTTGGAGGGGTAGCAAGCAGGTAACGATAAACGTTGTAAAGATCGAGCAGAAACAGGAAGAGAAGAAGGAAGAGGAAAAGGAGAAAGAGAGGAAGCCCGCCTACTCGCCGAGGTCGTACACCGTTAGGGTAGGTGCAATGCCTGGAGGTCTAGAGATCTCGATTGTGTATCACCGCGGGGGTGGCTACGGTCAAAGGGGTAGAGCTACGGAGCAACTCGTACTGTAACCACTCTCAAACTCACTATCTTTTTCTCTGTAGAGCTTCTGCGCATCGATTCCACGACTGCATAGTTGTTTATGTACTGTTTCTACTGATCTCCGTCTATGGGGAGCTCTATGGGTATTAGAAGGTACGTACTTGCGTACCCCAAAGGAATCACTAGAATGAACTACCTTGCTCAACGTGTTCTCGATAAACACGAGGATTACGCGAAAGAGGTCTGCAGACAAATCGGGTTGCCGTTAATAGACGAATTCGTCTCTCTAATCATGTTCAAGGCAACGCAGTTGCTCCGCAAAGATCCAACGTTTCAGAAGCTCGCTCTCGAAGCGCTAGAGAAAGCCGGTGAGAAGCTACGCGATAGCATCTACCACGAGATCGAATGGTGCGTTAGCGATGTATGCGATTGGTACGTCGAAAACATCCTGAGAGGGATTCTTTCAAACGATAGATGGAGGAAGCTACTCGAGCAATACCGCGACGTAGCACCGCCACCGAAGGTACCAGCCGTTCCACGGATCGATCTCGAGGGAGAGAGAATCATTCTGTACCTAGATACCGATGGTATAAGGAGGGAGATCTACAACAGCGTTCTCAGATACATAAAGTCTCGAAAATTGCCCAAGGAGATCGAAGAGAACGCAGAGAAGCTAGCCGCGATCATCGCTACGAAGCTCGTCAACCCAGCAAACGTCGTTTCGTCCATCCTAGCACGCCTCAACAAACCTCCAGAGGAAGGAGAAAGCGTAGCAGAGGAACTAACGAGGACAATCCTAAAGCAAGCCGCAGAGATATTGGCGTCGATGCCGGAAGTAACCGAGCTCGTCAAGAAGCATCTACACAACGTTGCTCCTCACGTTATCGAGCTCGTCAAGCGCGATCCCGCGTACTTCATGATGTACACGCTCACGAAGAGAGGGCTAGAGCTCTATACAAGCACGATCTACGACATCGAGCGTAGCATTCGTGCAATGCTGAGCGACTACCTCAGAAAGGTGCTTACCAAGCCTACGTTCTCGAAGATCATCGACAAGGTAGCGAACATCGTAGGCGTACCACGAGACCAGCTCATCAACTGCATTGCGGAGTGCTTCTGGGTAGGTCCTTCCACTATAGAATGGAAGGAATGGATCCTGCACGATCCGTTCATCGTGAAGCTCGTCGACGAAGCTCTCAACATCTTCTTCGAACGCTACGGAGAGGAAGCTAAGAAGAAGCTGAAGGAACGTTGGGGAGAGGTAAAGGTAGAATCCATGATCAAACAAACGATTAGAGAAGTATTCGAGAAGCACGCCAGGGAACTCGAAGAGTACGTCGAGAAGAAGCTCGAAGATCTTCTCCAGAACGAAGAGCTGGTCGAGAGCCTTCTCGAGACCCTCAACGTTTACGAGGATCTCAACATAAAGGTGAACAAGAGAACGCTCCATAGAATCATCAACGTGGCGAAGAAGTACCTAGAGAAGCAGAGGAAGAAGCGCGTAGCCGAACAAGCATCCGTAGCTGTTCCGCAACCCGAAAGCGAAGCAGTAACAGAAGCAAGGAGCGCCGATCCCAGATTGCTAAGCATCGCCGAGAAGATTCGGGTGATCTCGCCGAGGCTAGAGCAAGTGTTCTGGAGCGCGGTATCTAAGAGAAGACCGAGCGAGCTTACTGAGGCAGAGAAGAAGGTTTTGATACTAGCAAAGTTGCTATACAATCCACAGTCGATAGGAACAGACACAGCGTTCGAATCCCGAAGATCCGTTAGCAACATCGTGACGTGGCTCCTAGAGAAAGGTGTGCGAGGAGACATTCCAGGGGTAGACACCCCAGAGATGAAGGAGTTTCTACAACAACTCAAGAAGCTGTTGAAGAGAAGGAAGTATGCAGAGATCGAAAAACTGATTCTCGAAACAAGCGTAGCAGCATAGAACCGCTTTTAGGCTCACAACCTAAACACGATTTTTCTTGCCCGCTCAACGCTTGCCTTCGCCTCCTCTTTAAGCTCCTTAGCGATCCTCATCATTTTCTCGACGAAGCTCGCGACCATGCTAGCCTCTTCATCGAGACCCCTAACCATGTCATCGAAGGTAGTGGACTGTCTTAGGAATATCAAGGGGCTATACGTAACGCTCAGAACAAGCCTATACACCTTACACCCCCCTTCATTGTCTGAACGCGTAGCGATCTGAGCATCGAATAGCCGGCTTCTAAACTCGAAGTAGTACGGTGGTTTCAGGTACTCATCGTCGAGCTCGCGGATCTTTTCATCGATACACTTCTTGACCTCTAGATCAAACATATCCTTCGGAACCTTGCCTTGAGCAACCCTCTCACCCACAATCTTCCTACACGTATCGTATAGCACCTCGTAGCTAGCCTTCATCCTTACCTCTATCTCTACCTCGATGAGTAGGTTGTACCTAACCTTCCTTTCCTTCTCAAAATAGAAGCTACTACCAATATCCAGAACCTTGATGCCCCTACCCTCCAACTCACTCCTTACGCGCTTCTCTAACAACTCTAGGTATTGCTCAATCATTCTACGAACAGCTTCATCAACCGTTGTCTTCTCGGAGTTAGCCACTCGAATCACCCCAGCAAAGAATATGCATAGAGAGGCTTATGTGAGGCGCCTCTTGTAGCCACAGCTGTGGAGAAGGTAGAAGCAGTTGAGCTAATGGTTCGAAAAGTTGAAGAGAGGGATAAGCGCAGAGCGTAGGGTGGGTGGGTCTATGGCTTCGACCATCGAGGAGGTTAAGGCTAAGCTCGCAGAGATCTCTCCGAGACTAGTCGAGCTATTCGAATCAGCGCTGAGGAAGAAGCCGAGCGAGCTTACGCCGGAGGAGAAGAGGGTTCTGGTACTAGCGAAGCTATTGATCAATCCGCTAGCAATAGGGGTAGATATCGCTAGGGAATCGCATCGCGGAGTCAGAAGCGTAGAGTCGTGGTTGCTAGGAGCTTCGGGAAGAGGAGACATTCCGGGAGTGGATACGCCAGACATGAGGGAGTTCCTAAAACAATTGAAGAAGTTGCTGAGGCAAAAGAAGTATAGAGAGATCGAGAAGCTTATCCTAGGAGAAACCGTTGCTACATAATCCCAATTCTTTCACATTAGATCCACATCTATTTTTGATCCGTTTCTATCTCGATGCACTTCCTAGAGAAGCAGATCGATTGATAGAGATGTACATCGTTACGCACCACGAGGTCTAGAACCATAACTACGTCGAAGATCCTCAGAAGCACAAACGCGTGGTAAACGTCGTCGAAGAACATCGATTTCGAGAACAGCATCTTCATCGAAGGCACCCCGCAGAAAGTGTTCTCGATGATACCAGTATTTAAGGGCTCGAGTCCTGTCCTCAGCACCGTTTTTCTCGCGCACGCCGTAGGGTGTATCGGTGTTGGAGAGATGGTGTTTAGGATAGATCTGCTCTACTTCGATAACAAGGTCGATACGTACCGAGCCGTTCAGCCTGTAAAGGATGTGAACGTTCTCCTTGCTTGGGGAACGAGTAGCAACGTAAACGATGCCTACGTGGAGAGGAGCAAGCATCTCGTTGCGGATCTGTGTAGGAAGCTGTTCGACGAGCATCCTCCGCTGGACGTGGCTAGGAGGTTGATGGAGGCTGTGGTAACCACAGCTGTGGACAAGGAGCTCGGGAGAACGGATGTCGCTCTGAGGAGTAGGCTCGTTAGGAAGCTCGTTGATCAGTTGGTGGATCCGAACACCAATGCTTGGCTGGTTCGCATCGATAAGCTGTACGCGATACCCGTAGCGTTGAGGGGGTACTACGCTAGGATACCGCTCACCACCTTCGACGTGCTCACCATCGAGAACGTGATCCGTAGTACGCTGAAGCCGTTGCTCGATAGAAAGTTCCTCGAAATGCACCTCGAGATCGCTAGGAGGATCCTCGACAGGTTGAAGCGACTGGAAAGGGAATCGCTTCGCATACCCATCGAGGAGAGCCTAGGCATCTCCAGCATCGTTGTGCAAGGAATGGAGTTGGAGAGGATGGGTAGGGAGCTCGCATCTAGGTTGGTAAACATCGAAGCCAGCGGAGATCTAGAGAAGCTCTACGGAGAGCTACCATACGTAGAGGATTGGAGCGTCAACGTAGTCGCGTTCCTGGAGGAGCTACCCATCGGCGATGTCACGCCCCATCCAGAGGTAAGGAAGCTCTACGCGAAGCTGATGGAGCTCTTCGAGCTACTTTCGAGAGATGCTCGAGCTGGGATGATCTCGAGTAGGACGAGAACCGTGCTTAGGGAGCTCGACGAGATGTTTAGGAAGCTTACGGGGAGCGGAGTCGTCTGGGGATCGATATCTTCGTGGAGTGGCTTAGTGAACTCCGCAACGGCTACGTTCCACAGATTCCTAGAGCTACTAGCAACGCTGGGTAGGGAGCGGATCCTAGTAATCGCAAGGAATCCGCTGGTTCGCCGATTCGTCGAGGCATTCGTTGCTGGTCTGAACGAAGCTCTTAGGTACTCCCAGGAGAACACGTTCTTCGTTCTAGAGCCCTCTGTTCTGGACTTCGTGAACGTGATCGCGACCGATAGGGACGTATCCATACGCCTAGGCGTAACCCCTGGACACGCTACGCACATAGATCTCGAGAAGCACGTTGCGCGGTTCTACGACGTGGATCCCGAGGTCAGGAAGATGTTCGGAGAGCTCCTCAAGGAGATCCTCGGCAACGAGATCGAGATCCGCGACCATCCCGAGAAGCACATGCTCGAGATAAGGTTCGATCCTAATCCCAGGGTCGTGGAAACCATCTGCGCACTACTACCGCTAACGATCTACATGGATGCGCGTTACATCGATTTCACCACGAGGAAAGCTCTCTACGTAGCCAACGCAATAAGGAACGCGTTCAAGACACCGAAAAAGATGTTCGAAACCATGGTTACGTACCTACCAAACGAAGCAAGAACCGTGAAAGAGATCGCGACCAAGATCTCCGAACGCATAAGGAGCGCAACCAGGGCAACCGTACCACCGTAGACTCTATTCTTTCCGGGGCTCTGCACACATCACAATTCTTTTGATGATTCTCTTTTTGTTTTGTTTATGTAGAGTGCTGTGAAGCCGTTCCACGTTGCGAGGGTAGTATAGCCGAAACTATTCAAAACCCGCCCGAAATTTGCAATAGATATGTATATTAATGCGATCACTATCGCTTCCTAATCCCGTACCTTCTACGCGCATCATCAACGTACTTCTCTAGACTGTTCAGGAAATCCTCGAAGAGTTCCTCGGCATCGCTACACTCGTTCCGCTCGCCACAGAAACGCTCTATCATCCTAATCCTCGTGAG
>JAMOOB010000190.1 GCA_027066265.1 Desulfurococcales archaeon | reverse complement strand
ACATTCCCTTTTCGTATCAGCGCTCGAAAGGTTTCCTCATCTCCTCGGCAATCCTGGCCTTCATCACCGGTTCCCAACTACCCGTACCTCTGCATCAATGCAACTGCGTATATCTGTCCCAACGCTATCCCACCATCGTTGGGAGGTACGTTTCTGGGTAGAACGAGTTTCAACTCGTACTGGGATAGAATTCTCTTGATGCCTCGAAGAATGAACGTGTTGACGGCGGCTCCACCACCGATAGGGATCCTTGGATACACGTTCCTACCACGTGCGTAGCGAACAACGATCTCGCCCAGAGCTTCGCCGATGCGTTCTAGAGCTGTTCTAGCTATCGTAGCTACGTCGATACCCATCTCCAGCGCATTCACTACGTATTCGATGAGGCTAGGAGTATCTATCACCAGCACGCTATCGCGTTCCACGATCCGTAGACGAGGAATCGCATCTTCGTTGAACGTACCTCGGTAGGCAGCGGATTCGAGAAGTATGGCTGGTTCACCTTCGTAGCTACGATACTTAGCGATCCCTAGAAGGATAGAGATCGTGTCCAGCACTCTCCCAAGGCTAGACGTAGGTACGTACCTACCAACCTCGACGAGTTTAGCAACGAGTTCGAGTTCTCTGAAAGGTATCGGCATGCCATACCTCTCATCTAGCCAGCGAGCTAGTTCGAGAGCTTTGGAAGATCCTCGAAGCATCGTCATCGTTGCTACGAGGAATCTCTGTGGATAAACGACGTCGCGATCACTCGTCAGCGGAAGGTACTCAGCACGACCAATCCTACGGTAGCTAGATCCCTGCAGCATCAAGACTTCGCATCCCCAGATAGCTCCATCATCACCGTAGCCAGCCCCATCGATTGCTATCCCGATCACGGGTTCTTCGGGAACGATACCTCTATCGCATGCCGTTGCGAGTACGTGTGCGTAGTGATGCTGTACCTCTACGATTCTCGACCTCCATCGATGAGCTAGCTCTACACCTCGTGCTCTAGATACGTAGTTCGGATGCTTATCCACGACAACGATCGTTCTAGAGGTATCGATGCGGTACGCATCGATGAGGAACTCGAGCTCTCTAACCATATCGCTAACCGCATCGAAGCTATCGAGATCCCCTATGTAGGGTGTTAGAACGGCACGGTTCTCGAACCCTACGCCAGGAGCATTGCATAGATCTGCACCCATGGCAACGACATCGCTCTGAAGCTCGATCGGTATACGGATCCATGTAGGTGCGTATCCACGACCACACCTAACTATGGTGAGCTCACCATCGCTATCCCTAACAACCGAATCATCGACACGGTGAACGATCTCGCGGTTGTGTACAAGGACGTAGTCTACGACGTTGCGTAGCTTCCTAAACACGCACTCCTCGTCTCTACACATGGGTTCCCCATGAAGATTGCCGCTCGTCATGATCGCGAACCTATCCCTTGTCTCGGCGAGGATGAGGTAGTGTAGCGGTGTGTATGGAAGGAACACGCCTTCGAAAGCCATGCCGGGGGATACCAGCTTGGATACGGGGCTACCCTCTCGTTTGGGAAGCAATACTATGGGTCTCTGAGGAGATTCCAACACCTTCCTTACGTAGGGAGGTTCTAGGTACACCAAGCGTTCGACTACGCTTAGATCCAGCGCCATGACTGCGAAGGGTTTCGACGGTCTTCGCTTCCTATGCCTAAGCTTGGCAACGACATCGTCATCGCTAGCGAGTGCCGCTATATGGAAACCTCCCAAACCCTTGATGGCGACGATGAGCCCTTCGTCTATCAGCTTAGCTACCTCCGATACGGGATCCCTACAATCAACAATCTCTCCATCGATCGTGTAGAGCGTGAGCCTAGGACCATCTCTAGGACAGCTAATTCCCTGTGCATGGAATCGACGAACGTTGTTAGGATCGGTGTACTCCTTCAAGCATTCTTCGCATAGAGGGAAGGCTCTCATCGAAGTGTTCTCGCGATCGTAGGGAACGGTGTACATCATCGAGAACCTCGGTCCGCACCAAGCACACGAATTGAACGGGTATCGATACCTACGATCCCTAGGATCGAGGACCTCGGCCATACAG
>JAMOOB010000189.1 GCA_027066265.1 Desulfurococcales archaeon | reverse complement strand
CGGTCGGTGTAGGTGTAGGACTACGGGAGCTAGGTGCTGTGTAGACGATCGTTGATGATCGTGGCGATGATGTTGAGTACGTAGATGCATGGGTACTCGATGCGGTTGGAAAGCTCGTTACCGTGATACGTACGTCCGCGACCTTGTACACCAAGACGTAGGGTTGTGATGGTGCTACCGCTAGCAGACCGTACCTAGGATTGTAGCTGAGATCGATTAGGGATAAGTCTGTTGGCACCCTTATCCTTAGCACAGAGGTTAGGTTGAATCCATTGAATTCGAAGATCTCTAGGAAAGCGTTGCGCTCTCCAACAGCTACGTGGTTCTCACCGATCCAGGTAACGGATAGAACATCGTTGTACGTCCTGACCTCAGCTACCTTCTCCACGGTGTATCCATGAATGCGGAAAACGTAGAGTCTATCGGGATTCGATGCAAGGAAAACGCTAGCGTTTCTAAACGTCAAAGCGATCCAGTTCTCAGCAACATCGAGATCCGAGAACCAGCTATCCTCGTCTGGAAGCCCTAGATCTCTCTATACGTATAGATCCTGAACTTCTTCTCCTTCGATACCTCTGCA
Organism: Desulfurococcales archaeon; assembly: GCA_027066265.1. Classification (GTDB taxonomy): domain Archaea; phylum Thermoproteota; class Thermoprotei_A; order Sulfolobales; family Ignisphaeraceae; genus JAADCV01. The sequence continues at coordinate 1,509 of JAMOOB010000189.1, read as the reverse complement.
ACGATTAGCATCGGTCTAGGACCGTACTGCGTTCTTCCGAAGGCTCCAGCTGCGTAGAGCTTACCGTTCGTGCAAACGATTGAGAGCGTGTACCAGAAAGCGATTTCTATGCCTAGAGCTCGCTCGAAATCGCTCTTATTCATAGCCCAAACCTCCCTTAGCTCACCGTTCCGAAACTCTGCTAGGATCAGGAAATTCTTGCCTCCAATAGCTATGCGAACGCCATCGGAACACCAATCAACGACTGCACTCTCCAGGTAACTCGCACCAATATTGCTTTCGATAACCTTCCTCTTCCCCCTATCGAACACGTCTAGACCATAGCCAGTCGCTAAAGCTAAGCACTTCCCATCAAGAGACCACGAAACATCGTATAGCAGTCCGGGAACGGGTTCCGCCTCCATAACCTTCTCAATGCTGTTACCGTGGTACCTATAGATGAAGATCTCCCCCGTTCTTACAGCTATAGCGAATGTTTCAATGTTTCGTAGTCTGGAGCCCACTCAATAGCCTCTATATCGAGTCCGAAGCTTCTTGAAGACTTCCAAACAAGCTCTAGCTTCAGCGATCGCTCAAGCTCCACGATGGGGACAGCCATGGATACCACAATCATTGCCACTAAGAGGGTCAGCAATCTAACCGTGATCCCCTTGAACTACCCCCACCCTCTACTAGCTGACTACGGATCTCTACACAGAAAACTTCCGCGATAAATGCATCAACTCGTCTAAAACACTCTGAGCTTTATGTACCAGATATCGCTTAGCTCAACAACATAGCTACATCTATTCGAAACACATACTCGTATAGCACAGAAACGTGGATCAGTATCATGGACATCGTGATCGGGATCCAGAACCTCTTCGCGAGAAAGCATAGGTCGAAGGCTGGCCACTAGAAGAGTTAGTGTTGTTTAGCGTTCCAGGAAAGCTAAGTATCAACGATCTGGATCCGAGAACAGAGAAGAAACTCCGTGAAGGAGACTAACTACCGGCATCTGAAAAATGTTGGAGAGCAACTACAGAGATTGTGAAAGCTGTAGCTAGTAATTCGTTGATGATGTGAATCCCAAGAATGGAATTGAAAGTGTCTAGCAGTAACTTTGGTAGCGATGCTTCGTTCTTAGGTTCGAAATCAAGAAATGGATTTGAAAGCTACATATCCTTTATGTAGGTGAGCTAGTACGCATAACTCATGCCAAGAAGTCCTTGTAGTGCTACGATCTCTACCTTAAGTATTCCATAGCTTCGAAGCCTCTCCACTACTCTCCTAGCTTTTGCTCTTAGCTACATCTCGATGCTGTAGAGATCCTCATCAAAAGACTTCGAGAGAATCTCCTAGCTCGAAGCAATTCCTTGGAGCGCGTAGTTCGATGCAGATACACGCTGGAAGATTGATAGCGTTGAATATTCGATGTAGTGATCAGCGCATCCACACTCAAAGGAGCTTGTAGTGTTTTAGAGCTATGCACGGGGCTGTAGCGTAAACAACGTGTTCCAGCAATGTTTA
>JAMOOB010000188.1 GCA_027066265.1 Desulfurococcales archaeon | reverse complement strand
TGCGAAGCATCCAGAGCTTTCTAGAGTTTCGTCTACGTGATGAACGATGATCGCGATCGTTCTAGCTGGTGGATCCTCCAAGAGGTTCGGCGTCGATAAGGTTCTGTACCCATTGCGTGGGAAACCGATGGTTCTCTACGTAGTGGAGAAGCTTGTTCGTAGCCATCTATTCGAGAAGATCATCGTTGTCGCTACTCATAGGAATGCATCGACGCTACACGACCTAGGGCTAGAGGTACTTCTCGACAACCTTGCTGTCGGTCCCATGGGAGCGATATACCTTGCTCTCCGAATCTTTCGAGAGATCCTCGTACTTCCATGCGATGTACCGCTACTCAAGGTTTCGAGCATCGAGAACATGGTTACGGCGTGCCTCGATGGATACGATGCATGCATACCTAGGTGGAGCAACGGATTCATAGAACCACTAATCGCTGTCTATAGATCGAGTGCCTTAAACGCGTTCGAGCAATGCATAGCTATGAACGATCCTAGCTCTCGATGCATAGCTTCGAGAATCAATGTCGAGTTCCTAGACGTAGAGAAGGTGTTTATGGATCCAAACAACGAGCTCACCAACATCAATACGATGGAGGATCTAAGAAAGGCGTTGGATTCCATAGCTTAAGCGAAACGATTATGAGATACGCTACGAGTAAAGACGCGGGTAACGGTATTGGAGTGGCTCATCAGCTTGCTGGGATCGATAGCAACGATCGTTGGATCCATCGCTACCCTAGCTTACTGGCTCGGCAAGAAATTCGCTGAGATCGACGAGAAGCTAGAAGAACACGACAAGAGATTCGAAGCAATTGAACGTAAACTTCTAGAGCATGATAAACGGTTCGAATCAATAGAGAGAAAGCTCTTGGAACACGATAAGCGGTTCGAAGCTATAGAGAAGAAGTTTGTTGAGCACGACAAGCGTTTCGAAGAGATCGATAAACGATTCGATGCAATGGATAGGAAGTTCGGAGAGGTACTCGGAAGGCTTGAATCGATCGAGAAAACCCTTGCTGAACACGGTGCCGAGCTGCAGAGAGTTACGCATGCTGTGGAGAGACTTGTTGAAGCTGTTAAGAGTAGTCAAGAGTTCGTGATAGACTTCCTATCCTACGAAGGTGTTCTCAGGAAGGAGGCTTCGGAGGTTCTTAAGAACGAGGTGAGTAGAATCCTTGGCTTAGCTCACGTATTCAACCCTCTTACTAGGGAAGAGTACGAGAAGTTGAAGGAGCTTCTTCAAAAAGATGAGCTTACGTTGGAGGAAGCTAGGGAGCTGTATAGGATAGCGAACAAGCTTGTCTACGAGTATGGAACGTCGGAGTGCTGGAAATTGCTGTGGTACTCGAGGTTTTGGATAGGGTACAACCTTAGGAAGATGAAGGAGCGGAGAGAGGAAGGCGTATTTAGAGAGGTTCGCGATACGGTACCCTAAGCCTTGGGTGTTCTACTTGACTAGGCTTGGAACGGTTCAGAGCCTAGTCATAGCGATTCTTAGGGATGGTGCTCGTAGTTTCGAGGATGTTGTTCGTAGCTTATCGATGCTATCCGTACCTAAGAGCAGCATCTATACCGCCATCGATGAGTTGACGAGGAGAGGGTTGGTTAGGAAGAAGAGCGTTGGTAACGAGATCGTGATCGAACTCACCGAGGAAGGTAGTCGCGTAGTGTCTACGGCGTTGACGAACCTTGTTAGGAGGATCGTGGAATCGATAATCTTGGCAAAACCTCTCAGAGACGTTGTCGAGGAAGTGGTTGAGAACCTCGATCCCGACACACTTAGAGCTCTAGAGGAATCGCTACGCATGCTTCTAGAAATCGTGGAGAAGCATTCGAAGAGATGGAGAAGGGTTGCCGTTGAGTAGCTATCTCCACAACCGCTACACGATGCTTAGCTACATCGTACTACGTTCGTATCCTACGCCTGCTAAGGCACGCAGTATCACAACAAAGCAGTCTACTACGTATGATGAGGTATGGTTCAGGTGATTAATGCAGTATGTGGACAGACCTAGGTTACGGAACCAAGGTGAGGAGGTTTGCTACCAATCATCGATCCGAACGAGATCGAGCAGAATCGTCTTCGTAGAG
>JAMOOB010000187.1 GCA_027066265.1 Desulfurococcales archaeon | reverse complement strand
AGGATCGATACGATGATGAGGACTCTGTTGATGAGAGGATCATCGTAGGAAATGCTTGCTATCGAAAACCTCTTCCTCGAGAATGGATAGAGTGGATAGATCCCGAAACGAGTCAAAGAATCCAGGAGTAGATGGCTATACCCCGAGAACAGCAATCCTTCGAGAATACTGATGCTAGGTACGTAGTTCAGGGTTAGCGATAGTATTGCGTAGATCGCTACGCCGAGGGATGCACACATGATCGTTACTCCAATCACGGAGTGCGTAAAAGGACTTCGGAACGCTCCTCTATGTCCATACGCATCGATGATATAGTTAAGGAAACCTCCTAGCGTTCCAGCAACGATAGCTTCGAGAACATTGGTTGAGAAAAACGTTGCTGTGAAACCCGTGCAGAACCCTACCACGATATGCGTTGAACGCTTCATGGTAACACCCAGTATTCGAATCTCCTCAGCTGATTTCGTTGACCTAGATAAAACGTGCGCGCATCAACGGTGCTGACCTTGATCGATGAAGAGGATTAGGGTCTTGCCGACCGGGTTTCAGCAGATATCCTTTGCTAGAGTTCGAAACGAAGCATGTTCTTCCTAGCCAACCTACGCGCTAGCTCCTCCGCTACACGGCGAGACTTCGTTCTGATAACCAAGCTATCTCCGTACTCCTCCACCTGTACATCCTTAGCATACTTCTCAACGATTGGAAGAGCGTTTCGATCTGCTACGATTACGTAGAAACCGGCTGGATCCTTCTTAGAGATCACCGATCTAACCAGATCCTCGATACTCATCGAGACACCTCCACACCACGTAAGCAACTACGTGGCTAGCTAGATAGCTCTGCGTACCTATGGAGATCACGTCGTCTTCCAGACCCGTGGTAGGAGCATCGACGTCGCTCCCAACGATGTAAGCAACGTTTCTACATGGAAGTCTATCCCTCCTAGATCCACGTTCGCTCATCAGAACTATTCTGAGACCGTTACGCTTCAGCTTCTCTAGGTAAGAAACGTAGCTAAGCTCATCAACGTGGCAAGCATCCTGGATCTCGTTCCTTAGACACCTAGCCACGAAATCGAGGAACTGTAGCTCCGTGAACAGCTCTCGTGGAATGCTCTGCACATCTATCTCCAGAACCTTGTTGAATCGATCGAACACGATAGCGAACTTCGCGGGAAGCGCGAAGTTCTTGCCGAACCTAGCTACGTTTATCAAGCATCGAATAGCTATGTCGAGCCTACCACTCCTAGATGCATAGCCCTTAACAATCTGCGTAATGGGTTCTGCATGGGTATATACAGCGATGAGTATCAAGAGGAGGTTCCTAGTAATCCTAGATCCCTCCACCGATATGAGTACAGCGATCCTATGCACAGCTAGATGCCTACGCGATGCCTTCATGCTATCCAATGCATTCAGGAAGGATGTCGAGCTATACGTAGCGTGGAGACACCTCGTGCTGCGATTCCGTGGAGATAGGCTTAGACATCTCTACGCAGACGAGGAATCGAGTACGAAACTCGTCGAGAAACTAATCAAGAGAGGTAGGCATCCCGGCGCCGAGATCGTGACGACGATTCCACGCTTCGACGATACGTGTAGAGCTGGTGAAGTGATGCGTAGGCAAAGAATCTGCGAGAACATTGTTGTGGAATGCGACGAAGAGTGCTACGTGGATGTAGATGGAGAGGAGATTGGTTGCTGGATAGCTATTGCGTTGACGAACATCTTGCTGGACGAGACGTACGGGACTAGCTCCGGTACTGAATGTAAGCAGGGTATAGCACGGCAATCTTAGCAATGAAATCCAGATCGACGTCCGACAATGCGTAGCCGAACTCCTTGAGCTGATCTCTCGGAGGACTAAACGTGTTGAGAACCAGTACACCGTCGCCGAGCTTTACGGAAAATACGCAGAACCTTGGACCACTCCACTCAGCTTCGTCTGCGTACACCTTTACCCACCCTATCCTTACGGTTGGTCCCAGCGTATGGAAGCCGATGAACGGTTTAACGAAGTTGAGAATGCCTAGGTTGTCGAACGAAGTGCAGGAACCATCGATGCAGATGACCAGCTTTGCGTTGCCTACGATCGACGCGTTGAG
>JAMOOB010000186.1 GCA_027066265.1 Desulfurococcales archaeon | reverse complement strand
CAGCGTTGAGTCTATCGAGTACCAGTACACGTAGCTGCGCTCGATATCGACGTAGGTAGGTATCTGACCACGCTTAGCTTGATACCTTCCTAGGAACCTAAGCGTATTCTCGACGATGCGTCGAATCCTTGGATCTGGATACCAGTAGAGTGCTAACGCGGTTACGGCTACGTCTCTCGTCCATACCTGTCGGTAGAAGGTCGATGCATACAGAAGATCTTTGTGTACGTTGCGCTCGATTATCTGGAGAGCACGACTATAGCACTCGTCGATCATGGGGAACCACGCTGCGATTCTAGGATTTCCCTAAGCTCTTCTACGAGGGATTCACGTCTACAAATACCGTAGGCTCGAACAAGCTTCTGTTCGGGTACGTGCTTAACGATCACGAACAGTTCTCGAGATACTCGTAGCGAGCTGTACTTCGATAACCTTCCAACGAGTTTCAGTGCTCTACACCTATTCGTTACGAGCTCGTCTAGCTTAGAGATTACTTGGTTCCTCACGTTCTCGCTAAACCTCTTGATACACTTGTTGAAGCTCTCCGTGAGCTCTACCCTCAAAGCAATCACCTTAGCTACGGAGTAGCTTCCTAGCTAGCTCTTCGTTGGCTGGATCCATGGCTATCGCCATAGTGTCTAGATGAGCTTCGACGAGGTCTACGAGTTTGCTTAGCTCGCTCTCGATACGGCTAGCCATTTCTCTACATCGCTCTGCATTCGTTAGGTAGCTACGCGTTAGGAGCACGATCATCGTTGCGAGATCGTTGAGCACCTCTAGAAGCTGTGGATACTCTTCGCGTAGTCTAGACCTTGCCAAGGAGTGGAACCTGGGTACCCCTAGCTGAGGCAAGAGATGTAGGATCTCTAGATCGAAGTCGTAGAGTGCAGCGATGCCAAGCCCAAGCGCTGGGCATACCCTCCTACCGTACCTAGTGCCGAGCACGTGAACGGCTTCGCGGCACAGCGATCTCGCGTCCGAAGCACTAATCTGTCCCTTCAATACGCGTGCTACGAGCCTCATCCCAGCTGCGTGTATGAAGCACGAGATCGAACCACGAATACGTCTAGCGACCGATGACGGTTTCGATCCTTCTTTTAGAAGCTTAGCCACAGCGCTATCCAGTACGGGATCGATGACCGTTAGAAGATCGTTGAGTAGATCCCTACCAACGAGCTTAGCAATACGGTTAACAACGCCTTCGCTACCCTCGATAGGTGGAATCAGCGTTGTTGCAGGCATTGCTACGAGTATCGGGATCCACACAGCTAGCGCACCCTACCAAGACCCTGGATCGAGAAGCCTACAAACCCTTCCTCCTACATCTTCTCGACGATGTTGCTACGCTAAATATATCTCCCACGCTAGCATTCACGAATCGTTGGAGTGATGATGTTGCAGCTCGCTGAATCGTGATGATGTTTCTAGGGGCTGACCCTAGCAAGCTTGATATACGTTACTCTACCTTACTACTCTGGGTGAATCGGTTTGCTGAACATCTATAGAGAGGAGTGGATTAGCGATTTTAGATTCGTTGAGTACAAGGATTTCACTCTCGAGAAACCTAGCTTCATGCTAGTTGCGTTGCCCGATGCCGGTCTCGTGGGAGTGATTGCAGCTAGCCACGCTGTCAAGAAGCTCGAGCTCGAGGAGGTCGGTGGTGTGGATTCCTACCTATTTCCACCAATCGCTGTCATCCACCGCGGTGTACCGAGACCTCCGATAAGGATCTTTGCGAAGAGCAATCTATCCGTTGTATACAGCGAATTCCTTCCGCCCACCAACACCATCCCGATGCTTATCAACGCGATAATGGAGTACGCTCTTCGTAGAGGTATCGATTACATAGTATGCATCACCGGACTACCAATACCCAATAGGTTGGAGGTCGAGAAACTCAACACGTTCTACATACCGTCAACGACTCGCGCTAGCGAGCTAGCGAAGAATGCTGGGATAAAGCTCTTCGAGGATGGGTACATCGTTGGACCCTACGCGTTGCTGCTCAAGGAAGCGATGAGGAGGAGAATGAATGCGTTGGTGATACTCTCGGAATCGTTCATGGAGTTCCCCGATCCCGAAGCATCGGCTACGAGTCTCGAAGCACTGTCGAAGATCGTTGGGGTACCGATAGACGTAGCCGAGCTTAAGGAGCAAGCGGAGCTGATTAGGTTGCGTGCGAAGGAGCATATGAAGCGCGTATTACCAGGGCTTGCCCAGATGAGGAAGGAGTACGAGTACGCACCACCGCTCTACACCTAGAGGTGATGAGCGTGGAAGTGGATAGGTTGATGAAGAAGTTCGAGAAGGTGTTCAGGGAGATAGAGGAAGCGGTTGTTAGAGATATCGAGCGAGAGATCGAGAGGATTAGGAGCGCTGTGAGGAGCTACGAACACATGTTGGCGCCTACGCTACACCACGAAGGATTCATGGAGCCTCTCTACAACGTGGTCGACGAAGGTGATAGGATCGTTATCAGAGTTGACCTGCCTTACGTAGAGGAGGGCAGCATAGACGTTAAGTTCGTTAACAACAAGCTCGTGCTTCACGCAAAGCTCAAGGATTCGTATAGATTCGAGGGTTGGAGCCATAGAATGGGTGAGGTAAGGTTCCAGGAGTTTAGGCTTGCTCTAGATCTACCACCCAACGTAGATCCAAGCAATGCGAAGGTTAGGTTTAGACGAGGTGTCCTAGAGATCGTGATTCCCAAGATCTAGAGATCAGCGAGTACTCGGATTCATCACGATTCAGCGAATGGGAACCTCATCACCTAGAAAACATTTTTCGCGAACGTAAAAGCGTTGTGATGGGTATCCACGTTGGAACCACGCTTGGTTTCGACCAACGTAGTTTTCAGTGGTAGAAGGCTAAGGGTAGAGGTACGTAGGTACGAACACGATGGCGAGAGCTTCGTTAGAGAAATCGTTAGGTTTGGACAAGCCGTTGCAGCGCTTCCGATACTAGGCAACAAGGTTCTACTCATCAAACAGTTTCGACCAGCCGTAGGTGGCTGGATCCTCGAGATACCAGCGGGTAAGGTTGAGGAAGGTGAGGATATCTACGAAGCTACTCGACGAGAACTAGTTGAGGAGATTGGGTACGAACCAGCTAAGCTCGAACACGTTGTTAGCATCTATCCAACGCCGGGGTACAGCGACGAGGTTATACACATACTCTTCGCCGAAGATCTACGCTACGTAGGTCCTAGAAGAGAGCGTGGAGAACTCATCGAGGTCTTCGAGGTGGATGCGAACGATCTTCCCAAGATCGTTGAGCAGAAGCTCGTGGATGGAAAGACCTTGATCGCGATACTGCTATACCTAGCAAAACGTGTTTGGAGAACGCTCTAGGTAGCTACCTCATCGAGTAGCTACGATCTCGATAAGGAGTGAGTTTCTGCAGATAGAGCTCTCGTTGATACGAATGCTACGCTACCGTCGGTCTACGCAACCTGTCTTAACGAACCCTATTCCAAGTTTACGAGTATTACGGGTAGCGATGTAGTTGAGACAAGAACTGGGGATGAACATCATTCTACTGAAGCTCTTCTTGGACAACGCTAAGTGCTTCTACTCCTCTACGACTGCTCTTCGGCGCAGAGCTCCTCAGCTCCTTAACTACCTTCGCGGATATCGATAGCAATGAGTAGTTACGCGGCTGAGGATAGGGAGCCTCTCGAAGGGCTTAGAAGGCTCTCAAAGACGTTAAGAGTATCGCGAGCGCTGTAGGCTTCGTATGGAATGCCTATACCTACATCTTTTGGTTGGTTCCTCTCTCGCTTACGCTCATAGTGCTTAGCTCAGCTCCATCCATCGGATGGAGCTGAGTGGCTGTGTACCGCGATCTGGGTAACGTCGATGATCGTGATAACCTTGCTGCCTATACAAACGTATGGAAGGCTCTCGAACCTTAGAACCCTTCGTTTAGCATGTGTAGAGATTTCGAAGGAGTACTCTAGGGCTACGATCATTGGGCGGAGCGTTTGCTGGCTATGGCTAACAACGCCTCTTCTCAGCCCACCTATTCCTAAGAACGTTGTCTGGCCCTTATCGCTCCTCGCAGCGATAACCACGGGAGTTACGATCAACGCTGTGCTAGAGATTAGGTACTGTAGATGCTGGGTATCAGCTATCGCTGCAACCATACTCTACGGAATCATGTTCTTGCTTCTCGCGGTACCTATGACCAACCCCTGGAGCATTGTATGTGGAGGGATATCCCTTAGCTACGTCATAGCCATAGCGCTCTACATCCACTACGCGCTAAAACTCGTAGCATCGACGAGCCATAGAGAAGAGGGGGTAGCAACGCCTTGGACGAGAACAGCGAGAACATCAAGGATGTGCTGCAGGTAATCTGCAAGCATCCTCTCTCCACACCAGTTCGCCTAGCCGTAGCTCTACTCCTACTTGCACGCAACGAAATGGAGTTCAACGAACTCCAACGAGCACTAGGAACTACGCCGGGAGCTCTATGGAGCCACGTAGAGAAGATGAAGTAGCACGGGCTCGTAGAACTAAAGAGAAAGCTAAGCATTCGCGGTCCTAGGCTAGTCATCTCGTTAACTAATCGAGGTTGCGAAGAACTCCTCAAGTATCTAAACGCATTGGATAAACTAACGAGTTTAACCAAGAAAACACTCCATTCAAAGCATCGTAGCGATCAACCCTTACTCGCTCTAGAAGAACTGTAGACCGTATTCATCATCTAATGCCTTGACCTAGCTGGTTTAACGTAGATGCGATTTGAACTACGCATTTTGCATCCATTAAGTAACAAGTATACAACAAGTAAACACTGTTTCGAAACACAATGAATTCAGTAAAAATGAGGTTTTGTAAATCGAAAATTGCAATCCTACGAATTCTTATGCGACACCTATCAATGCATCTACGTATAGCGCACCCACGTAGTATTTGTTGCCTTTGTATTCGAATTGCAGTGGTGAATAGAAGTAGTTTGCCCATACATACGTGTTTGAAGCGTATTCGCTCTTTATCGATATGTAGCACTCAACTAGCATCGCAGATTGCTCTTCCTTCGTTAGACCGACAGTAGCGCTCGCAATCATTGCGAATGGAAGTGCTTCAGGTGCTTCACTAAGTAGGATCGGGAGTATAGCCATAGAGGTACTGAGTAATGGATGCGTGTTTATTTCTTTACTTATAGTAAAAACGGTTACACGGATACTACCGTACTCTGTGTGGTCGGCGGACCATTTCCAGTTCTGCTTGATGTATTTGAATACTTCCTCGGTTATGCCAATACCATCATCTGGATCGCGATCTACATCATCCCACGGTACGATCTTGTTATCCTTGATTACTGGTCTAGCAAGAGTCATGTTAGCTTCTTCACCAGTATCGGTGCATATCCACCAGAAGAGAAACGTGTAGCAATACTGTAGTTTGTACTTGGCAAAGGCGAAGTCTCCTTTCATACCTATGGCTAGAATAGCTTCGTTATCGAAATCTATTCCCTCGAAAAACGTCTTGTAGTAGTCCAGCCACACATGGCTATCTCCACCCAGCTTCATTGTGAAACTTGGTATCGAGAAGCTTATTTCACCGTTGCTCTTCTTGATGGATGCAGCTATTCCGAAAGCAATCTCGATACCCGCAGACTCTTTAGCCTCGAAGTACTCTGCAAGCATTACATCGTTTACTCTCTTTACGTATTCGCCACCGACAGCATCATAGATATATGCGACTACCAGGGGCGCACCTATGTTGAGTATCGATGAGTAGACCTCATCGAGTTTCCATACAAAGCAGTAGTACGTACATCCAAACTCGTCGCAATAAGTATCGCAGTAGTCTTCCATCTCACCTGGAGGCCAGCTAGATGGCGACGGTGTACTACCTCCGACACGATCTTCGTCGATGGCGAATAGTCTCTTGATATGCACAACGTTATTTACTTTGGTTGCCTTTGTCTTAGCGAGCTTAGCAAACTCCTTAACCTTACTCATAGGTACCAAAGGTTGTTCGGCGTTAGCTTCTCGACGATCTTTACCTCAACGGAGGCTCCTCTAAGGATCTTTACCATGTCTAGCGGTATACCCTTCACGACACCGTATATTCCTTTGGGTGTATGTACAGCGCCTAGAACTATGATTCCAGGCTTAACGAGTCTAGGATCATTGTCACGATCAACGAGATACCTATACCACTCCTCTAGGAAGTCGATTATCTTCGTTACGCTAATGTTCACGATACCGTTCTTACCCAGGAATCTGCCTAGCTCAACGATGCTTCCGTTAGGCATCCATGCGTAGAGGCTAAGCGTTGTAGGATATACTTGTCCCGAGACGTTCTGTACAACTATCTTGAATCGCTGAGGTGCAAAGAAGCTACTAAAGTACTTAACCTCGACGCCGTTAACGGATGTATCGATGCTTATGACGTTATAGCCGAGGATATCGATGAAATTAATGATTACACTAAGTCCTATAACCGCAACGAGTACTATAATTAGCGATCTCTTCAGCATCATACTGTCGCACACCCGATATCTCGCTCGAAAATACTCCCATCTTATGGGTTCACTTATGATAGGAATTCCAAAGTTAGACGTTATGTATTATTCCCGGTTCCCGTACGCAGGCTTGGTACGAGAATACCTCCTTCCAAAGGCGATATACATATCGGGCGATATATTTCTCCTAGGTCTAGAAACGCTCTATGCATAAATCACGAACTTCGTTATGGATCAAGAACTCGATTCCGTAACGTGCATCGATTCTCTTTAGCGTTTAGCTACCTAACACTTCCCGATCTCGATTCCGTAGACGAGGAAAGCTATCGATGAATCTAGCTTCAGCGTAGAGCTACCTATACGAATCGTGATGCTCTCTACGCTAACGTTCTCGATGCATACCTCGGTTCCTGACCTCAAGCCAAGCACCTCAACTCGTTTAAGTATATCGGTATCGAAACCGCATAGAATCCTGACTACGCGAACCATTCTACCGGGTTCGAATCTTGCTAAAGGTCTTGAATCGGCGATTTCCTTAGGAATCTCGGAACCAGGGATAGGGTTTCCGTGTGGACACGTGGAGGGTCTTCCAAGGAATTCGTAGAGTCTTTCGAACACTTCGTCGGGTAGGTGTTCCAGCATGTGTGCGTAGATATGGGATTTAACTAGGTCGAACCCTAGGACGCGATTGAAGAAGTATTCAGCAATTCTATGCTTCCTCACGATTCTCTCAGCTATTTCACGTCCTTTCGGAGTTAGTCTAACTCCTCTGTACGGAACCCATTCAACTAGACCCATCCTAGCGAAGCGACTCACCATCTTCGTAACCGTAGCTGGTTTCACACCTAGTTCGCGAGCTATCATGCACGTCCTTGCAACGCCGAACGCTTCCTCCAACTTGTAGATAGCTACCAGGTAGTCCTCGACAGCTCGACTCGTTTCGGAAGATCTTTGCAAGCTCTCAACTCCTCCACGATGTTTAGACTCGTCTCAGCTTATAAACGTTTAGACCCGTCTAAATACTAGGGGAAGAGTTGAGCAAGCTCGTAGAGGAGCTGGAGAAGTGTAGCATCGTGGTAGCGATACTTGGTCAACCGAACGTGGGTAAGTCCACGCTATTCAATAGGTTGACCGGCGAGGTAGCGCGAGTAGGCAACTTCCCTGGTACAACGGTTGAGTTGATGATAGGTAGGAGAGTCGTCGACGGTGCTACGGTGTGCTTCGTAGATCTACCCGGCGTCTATGGATTATCGACATCCTCTACGGAGGAGAGGATTGCTAGGAACTTCATCGTTGAGGGACGTGCCGACGTGTATCTAGTGCTCGTCGATGCAACCCTACCCGAGAGAACGATGTATCTAGCTCTACAGGTTCTGGAACTTGTTCCAAACGTTGTGATAGCGTTGACGAAGTGGGATCTAGCACACAAGAGGGGTGTCCATATCCACGTCGATAAGCTTGCGGCTAGGCTAGGAGTTCCCGTAGTACCTATATCGGGTATCACTGGAGAAGGCGTGCGTGAACTCCTTGAAGCGATCGTCGACGTTGCTCGTCGAAGGAAGCGTAGCGAGGTGCTGAGGATAGACTACGGAGTTCTGGAGACCTACGTACGCGAACTCGAAGAGCTTCTGAAGAACGTCGAGATTCCTAAGAACGTTCCGCTTCGATGGGTTGCGATAAGGTTGCTCGAAGGAGACGAGGAACTCGTTGAGATGCTTAGGTCTAGAGGTCGTGAAGATCTGCTAGCGAAGATCGAGAGCGTTAGGATGGAGATCAAGAAGCTCTTCGGTAGGGATCCCGAGGAACTCATTATCAACGCTAGGTTTAGATACATCGAGGATCTTCTTAAGGAGGTCGTTGTAAGGGTTGAGCTACCGTTAGCAGAACAACGAGAGCCGTTGATAGATAGAGTTCTTCGAAGACCTCTACTCGGAGGCTTGACCTCAATAACGATACTATTCCTAGTCTTCCTAACGATCTTCGTCATCAACACGGGGTTCCCACTCAACATCCTTCTAGATGTTGTGGGTATGCACGAAGCTGCGGAAGCATTGGAGAGGTACAGTCTTAGCGGTGTGATAGAGAGTCTATTCGATGCATTATCGAGCTACGTACGTGGAGCTCTCGAAGAAACGAATCCAGTGCTTGCGAGTCTGCTCGCTGACGGTGTTATCCCTGGTGTTGGAGCGGTGCTATCGTTCTTCCCACTCGTGCTACTCGTATCCGTAGCTCTATCGATACTGGAGGACACAGGTCTAGGTCCGAGGATGGCAACGGCTCTGCACGGTGCTTTCGAAAAGTTTGGGCTTTCCGGTCGAGCTGTGTATCCACTGCTCATAGCTTTCGGATGCAACGTACCTGCGGTACTGGCGTCGCGTACAGCGATAGATGATGCTGAGCGTCTCGAGATAGCGTTGGCCGTACCCTTCGTTCCGTGTCAAGCAAGGCTCATAGTCCTTCTATACTTCGTAACGCATCTACTTCGTAACAATCCCGTTGCTCAGAGCATTACTGTGCTAAGCGTGTATCTCGGTGGCGTGGTGCTGTACCTAGCATCTTCGAAGCTCTTCCGATGGATAATATTCAAACAACGAGAACCACCCGAACTCGTGCTAGAGATACCTCCGATCCATAGACCTAGCCTAAGGGTTGTGTGGTGGAATTCGTGGGATCTAGCTAAGCATTTCCTTAAGAAGGCGGGTACCATAATCTTCGCTCTCAGCATAGCTACGTGGTTCCTGCTAAGCTATGGACCGAGTGGATGGGTTGAAG
>JAMOOB010000185.1 GCA_027066265.1 Desulfurococcales archaeon | reverse complement strand
GATCCTTCGCAGAGCTATGCAGCTGAGCTAGGTAGGGTTCTTGCACCCATTCTCGAAGCGATGTATGGTCTCAACAGCGAAGCTGCGTGGAGAGTAGGCTTTGCATTGATCAGCGGTTTCGTAGCTAAGGAAGGGCTCGTAGCATCGATGGCTCAGATGAGTGGGATTGAGGAGAACAACGTCTTCGAAGTTCTAGGGCTAAGCCTTGCTCAGGGATTGGCGCTGATGGTCGTGATGATGTACTACGTACCTTGTCTAGCTACGCTCGCTGCGATATACAGCGAGACGAAGAGCATCAAGCTAACGCTGTTCTCGATACTGTACCTCGTAGCGGTATCCGTAGCCCTATCACTCGTCGTCTACGCAATCGCGATCGTTGTAGGGTTGACCTAGCTCACAAGCTTATCTACCTCGCAACCGTTATCGATACGGATGATGATCACGGCTGTACCTGAACCGTGATGAAGACCCGTGTTGCTGAGGTTCGAACATGGCTAAGCACGTTATCTACACCCTTGGTCACAACGGTAGGAGCTTCGATGAGTTTCTAGCAATCCTCAAGAAGTTCGGGATCCAGGTAGTTGTGGATGTACGTAGGTATCCACTATCCAAGCTACCGTGGTTTACGCGGGAATACTTAGAGAAGGTTCTTCCAATGCATGGAATCTCCTACGTATGCTACACAGCGTTGGGTGCGCTAGGCATAGCTAGGAAAGTACAGCCGTTTCCAGACATCGTATGCACATCGTCGCCTACGTATCGAGCATACGTAACGTATCTCCTAACGAATCCAGAAGCACGTTCATGCATAGAGCAGCTAATCGAAATAGCACGCGAGAAGAAAACGTGCTTGATGTGCCGCGAAAGATTTCCGTGGAGATGTCACCGCAACTACCTTAGCGATGTGTTGAAGGTTCTGGGTATGGAGATCGTACACATCTTAGACATCGATCGAGTGGTTATCCATAGGGGTACGCAGTGCTACAACTACATAGAGACGAAGATAGGAACTCTTTGGAGTCGCGGTATCGGTAGATCGTTGATGTAGCTCTACGGAGCTCTTTAAATCTCTGGTAATACGCGGGGCTGAGATGCGTCGCGTATATAGGCAGGGAGATGTAGTTCTCGTACAGCTAGATCCATACGATGCACGTACCTCAGCACTTCGAAACGCTGAACGAAGAGATTTCGTTATCGTGGGTGAGGATGGTCATAGACACGTTCTAGAGAACGTTCTCGTCGTCGAGCTAGGGAACCATGCAATCGTTGCTCTCGAAGAACCTAGGGTACTGAAACACGATGAACATCCCTGGATAGCTATCGATCCTGGGATCTACGAGGTTAGGACTGTTAGAGACTATGCGTTGATGAATCACGTCGTTGATTAGGTGCTTTACGTGGATGTTTTTACTCATCTACTCGTAGGGATTCCCGGAATTTCTTCGTGTAGAGCGTATCTATGCAGATCGATTACGTCTACGTGCATCAAAGATCATCGATACGAAGAACTGTGTTGCATCCTTCCATCGAAGTACTTCTCCAAACTATTCTCGGTACTCGTCGAGGCTCTAAGCGATGAGGTTGTGCATAGCTATCGATACGGAGGATCCACGATCTACGTATTGAGAGGATCGATGCTCTGCACAATGCTTCGAACTCTCGAGGATGTTTACCGAATCTACGTTCTTGAACCACGAATCGGTAGCAAGGATAAGGTTAGGAGGGTAAAAAGACTCGAAGAGCTTGTCCTAGCATCGTTGGTTCGCTCCAATGCTTCGAATCGATTGAACAACGTCGTTCTAGCACTAAGAAGGTTTGCGGAGATGTATGAACGGAGGAAGATTAAGGGAATCGAATCGTTAACGAAACGGTTCCGCAATCGAGGAAAGCTGTATAGAAAGCTCTTCCTTAGGTAC
>JAMOOB010000184.1 GCA_027066265.1 Desulfurococcales archaeon | reverse complement strand
AGCGGTCGTCCGGCAGGGCGTATGCCGCGCAGCCACGCCGTAGGGGGTAACCGCTGAAAGCATCTAAGCGGGAACCCCTCCCCGAAAAGAGGCGGCCGTTCCCGAGCGGGTTTCCCGCTCGGGACGAGGGCTCCCGTAGAAGACGGGGTTGATGGGGCGGGGGTGTAAGCCCCGAGGGGGTTAACCCCGAGGGGTTCAGCCCGCCGCTCCCAATCGCCCGAGGCTGTGGGCCTCACCCAGGGGCGGGCCACCCGATTAATCGGGTGGCCCCTTGGCGGGGCGGGTCCGGGTGCATGCCGTGGGGCTTCGCGCGGCGCTCATCGGGGGCTAAGCTTCTTAATGCGTTTGTTCTAAGCTTCGATGCGTGGGGGTGGTGCTCTATGGTGGGCGAGGTTTCGAAGGATTCGTCCGAGGAGTTGCTGAGTAAAGCTGTTAGTCAAGAGATCAAGTCTCAGAAGGATCCCAAGAAGCGTTGGGTTCAGAAGATGATTAGGAGTGCTAAGCTTAGACACAAGATATGTCCCTACTTCGATAGGAAGAAGAAGCTGTGCTTCCTTAAGCTTGGCGAGAAGTGTCCTTACGAAGGTAAGTACGATAACTGTCAAGTATTCGTTCAGTTCCTAGAGAAACGCTACGACGAGATCGTTGCTGCTGGTAAACCGCTTCCACTAGATTTCGAAGATCCTCTCGTTCAGTTCGGTGTAGAGTACGGGTAGCGAAATCTCTTCATCCATGGTTTTTGTAGAGCTAAAACCTTGCCCTACTCCGTAGTAGCGGGTATAGCTAGATGCATAGACCTTGGAGAAGCGTTTTGGAGGAGATAGCTAGGGTAGTATCGAGTAGTGTAGGGATAGAGTTCGAAAAGGTTTTGAAGGGATTCGATGTTCCTAAGGAAAGCTTTGGCGATCTTACGCTAGTTCTTCCACGAGCCGGGATCGATCCTTCGAAAGGAGAGGAGGTTAGGAAAGCTGTTGAGGGCTGTAGCTACGTTGCTAAGAGCGAACTCGTAGGTATATACCTCAACATGTGGTTCGATAGAGCTAGATTCGTAGAGAAAGTGTTTAGGAGCTTCGTAGAGGCGGGGAATTCCTACGGTGTCGTTAGGTTTCCGAGTAGGAGGATCGTTGTAGAGTACGTATCTGCGAACCCCGTACATCCTCTACACGTAGGTGCTGCTAGGAACGCTGCGCTAGGTCAAGCCCTAGCCAACATGCTGGAAGCCGCGGGTCACGTAGTGCAGAGGAGGTTCTACATAAACGACGTTGGTAGGCAGGTAGCGATACTAGTTCTCGGAATCAAGTTGCTGGGCGAGCTAGAGCCTCCACATGGTTGGAAACCCGATCACTGGCTCGGAATGGTGTACGCTGCTACGAACATACTGATGGAGTTGAAGAAGGTTCGCGAAGAGCTTTCTCAGGTAGTTAGCGATGAGCGTAGGAAGGAGCTAATCGATAGGATGGATAAGCTCCTAGCAGACCTTGCTAGGATAAGGGAAGCGCTTCCGGATGCTGTAGACAAGCTGATCGATGCTATGGATAGAGTGGATCCGGAACGCGAGGTAGTAGAGATAGCGAGGAAGTACGAAGCGGGCGATCCCGAGGTTAAGGATTTCGTTAGGAAGGTGGTCGAGCTCTGCATACAGGGATTCAAGCAGACTCTCGATAGGTTTGGAGCACGTTTCGATGTATGGGATTGGGAAAGCGATTTGGTGTGGAGTAGCGAGGTTAGCAAGATCGTGGAGCAGCTATCTCGAAGTCCGTACAGAACGCTCTACAAAGGAGTTCCAGCGATAGACTTCAGCACCTTGTTGAAGGATCCGAACATCCGTGAAAAGCTTAGGATTCCCAAAGGGTTGGAGGTACCGCCACTCATCCTCATGAGAAGCGATGAAACGACGCTCTACACCGTTCGAGACATCGCGTATACGCTCAAGAAGTTCCGGGACTTCAACGCTGATACGGTGATAAACGTCATCGCTTCGGAACAGCTACTACCGCAGGCACAGCTAAGGCTAGCGCTCTACGTACTTGGGTACAGGAAGGAGGCGGAGAACCTCATACACTACAGCTACGAGATGGTTCAGCTCAGCGGTTTCAGGATGAGTTCTCGAAGAGGTCGGATAGTGACGCTGGACGAAGTGTTGGACGAAGCCAAGACCAGGGCTTACGCAGAGCTCGAGAAACGTGGTAATCCAAACGAAGAGATCGCTGAACGGATAGGTGTAGCAGCCGTGAAATTCGCTCTCGTATCCGTATCGCCGAACAGACCCGTGAGATTCTCGTGGGAAAACGTACTGAACTTCGAAAGGAATTCCGCTCCCTACCTCCTGTACACATACGCACGTACTAGAGGGATCCTAAGGAAAGCGGAGGAGCTAGGCATCGCGACCGAGCCTAGGAAGCTTCTCGAGATCTACGACCCTAGCTTCGCAAACGATAACGCTAGGAGGTGGAGACTCGTAAAGATGATCGCAGAACTCCCGGAAACGTTCGTTCGAGCAGTGGAGAATCTAGATCCATCGATGCTAGCGATCTACGCTCTGAAGCTAGCCGACGAGTTCAACTCGTGGTACGACGAAGACCCCGTAATTCGGGAGAGCAACGAGGGTGTAAGAGCATCGAAACTCCTACTAGTTCACGCAGTATCGCACTGCCTAGCCACAACCCTTAGAATACTGGGTATAGAACCTCTGGAGAGGATGTAGAGCCATGGAGGAGCGTAGCCCTCTCGAGATAGAGGGCATGGCTATGGTGGGCCTCGTAGCTAGGTACCGCGTAGAGCCTTGCGGACGTGGAAAGGTTAGGATCGTTGTAACTACTACGAATGGAGAGGAGTACGCAACTCCCTGCATAGACTTGGAGGAGGCTAAGCTCGTCGAGAAGCATGTAGAGTTCTATACCGAGGGTCCAGGAGTTAGCGTATGGAGATGATGATAGGTATTACCACCGATGGATGAGGAGGACACCAGACGCTGATCTACTCCCAAGGAGTAGTACCGTTTTTAAACGGTGAGGGCAAGGACAAGGTATGCGTGTAGGTAGGTGAGTAGCGTGAGGTTCTGTCCCAAATGTGGAGGGCTTCTCATGCCCGTGAGGAAGGATGGGAAAACCGTGCTTAGATGCATGAGGTGTGGCTACGAAACGGATGCATCGGTGAGTGCACGCGAGTATAGGATGGGTGGAGAGATCGCTGCAGAGATGCGTGTCAAGACAACGTCCATCGTTAGCGAAGCCAAGCAAGTGTTCAGATCGAAGGAAGAGATCGAGCAGGAAAGGGAGGAGTACTACAAGGAGCTATTCCTAGAGCTGCTAAAGGAGGAGGAGTACGGTGGTGAAGAGGGCTAGAGATGGAGGAGCTACGAAGTCTCGTCTCGGAGGTTCAGCGCGAATCCCAATCCGTTTGTGAGGAGATACGCTCTTTTACATCTAGTCTCCGCAACCTAGTGCTTCTATTCTGTGGAGATCTGAGGGGTGTTGCTAGGCATCTAGCAACCGTACTAACTCTGGCTACGAATACGAGCATTACGTACATGGAGGGAGACTACGCCTACAACACACTCCTACCGTACCTCGAACGTAGCGAGATGGGGATCCTGCTGCTCGCAGCTAGCGAGAGCTGTCTGTATAGAGTAGCTTCTGCTTGTAGCCTTCTTGCAGTACCAACGCTCGTAATCTCTACGAAGATCCGCGACGAGGTTAAGAGAAGGATTAGGAACGTCAAGATCTTGGAGCTCGAACACGACATCGTTCTCACAGTGCTTCACGCAACTCTCAGAATCGCTGCTCAAAGCAGTGAGCAGAGACTTAAGAGATTGGAGTCCGAACTAGATCTAGGGACTGTTGTAAACGAGGTTGTCGAGCTCTACGTTCAGAAACTACATAGCGTTGCTAGAAAGGAATCGTTGCTCGTCTACAGCTACAGTATGGAACCTGCGGTAGATACTCTTCCAATAGAGAAGCAATCCATGGAGCGCGAAGCGCGCGCCAACAACGTAACGATACTCTACGCATCTACGGAGGATCCTCTAGCAGCTGAGTACGCGTTCAGATTGCGAAGAACCAACCCTAGCACGAACATCGTGTTCCTAAGGATAAACACCGATCCGCTCACGGCTCCCCTCTACGCACGCATAGCCTTGCTCAGCGCCTTGCGAAGCTCAGCTAGGCTTATAGGCTAGCCCAAGATAACGATGCTACGGTGGCGCCGGGGTAGCTCAGCTGGTAGAGCGCGGGGCTGTTAACCCCGTGGTCGGAGGTTCGAATCCTCCCCCCGGCGCCACACCATTTGATTACAAAAGCTTGCTGCGATGATGATGCTCGAAAGGGTTGATCCGTGATAGACCCGCGCAGGCCTGAGCAACGCGGTAAGTACGTTCTCGTCGTAACGGGTGCTAGCGGACTCGTTCTAGCACTACGCTTGGCAGAGATCCTACGTAGCTACGGATACGCTGTGGAAGCTGTTGTTAGCGAAGGAGCTCTACGCGTAGCGGAATACGAATGCGTTTCTCGGGATTGGTTTCTGAAGAAATTGGGTGAGTACTGCAGAGCTGTATACCGAGAAGATGAATGGAGTTCTCCGTTAGCGAGTAGTAGCAACTTCGTCGATGTTCTTGGATGCGTTGTGGTTCCGGCGAGTATCAAGACTGTGAGCCTCGCGATCCATGCAATAAATGAGAATCTATGCGTTCGGGTGATAACGAACTGTCTAAGAATGGGGAAGCCAGTCGTACTCGTTGTTAGAGAGTGTCCTCTAGGGGTAGCCGAGCTTAGGGTACTCTATCGTGCAGCACGTATGGGTATGAAGATCGTTCCAGCCGTCGTAGGGTTCTACACGTATCCGCGTAGCGTAAAGGACGTGATCGACTTCATCGTGGGTAAAGTACTCGACGTGCTTGGAATAGAAAACGAGCTGTATAGGAGGTGGAGTTCTTCTAGAGAAGCTCGGATTCCAGATCCTTGCCAAGACCTCTACGGCTGAGGAGACCCCGAATCTGATCGCTCTTCGCCTTGGCAAGCATCTCTATCTCTTCCTCGAACGAAGGCTCTTTCCGTTCCTTCTTCAAAGCGTGTTGACATCTACCGTCGGGAAGCATTGCTCTGGCACTACACGATGCGTACTGACACGAAGGACCTATGCAGCGATCGCCAACCCAGTTACAGTACGGTACTACCTGACCATTCTCGAGCTTCAGCACCAAGCAACGTTTCTCGCATACGAAGAATGGGCATGCTGGATTGCATCGATCTCCGATGGGATTCGGTTTGCGTTCCCGTAGCTGTACGTACCTAGGTGGCCCTCGAGGTGGTCCTCTCCTACGATCTCCTCGATGATTTACCCTATCCCTGCGTCCGAATCTATCTCCTCTATCCTCGTATCTACGATCTCGAGAACTACCACCGAACGAGTTCAATAGCCTTCACCGTTTCCACGAAGAGCTCCTCCTACAGCTTCACAGCTTGACCCACTTAAAAACTAGATAGTCTACGACTCCCTTGGAATCCACGATTGCCAGCACACTACGCTTCCTAACGCTGTGACCTACGCGCCCGATCCTCACGATCGATATCGGATCGATACACTCATCCCTCCTCACGACTAGCAGTATGTACGGAGCGTGCTCGTATCCTGGACCTACCTCGTACACTGCGAAATCAGCTCCGAACTTCATTCCCGAACGAAGTATGTAACCTCGATCGCGAAGATCTTTGAACACCGTGTACCGCTGATCGAATCCTGGAACGAGTTTGCGGCAGTACTCCTCGAGATCGCTACACGTAGCTTCCGAACCGTTCAGTATCGGTACTAGGAGACCTTTCTCGCATAGGTAGAGCGCTTCGTAGAGCGATAATACGAAGGGTGTACGGTACGTTTGGTCGGGTCTAGGCTTAGCTACGGAGAAAGGTTTTCCGAAGAACTTCTTGAACAGCTCGTTACCTAGATCCACATCCAGTACAATAGCCTTGCTACCAATTACTACAGCTCGAACCTTCATACCCTCAACCGTGCTAAGAGCTGCATATCGTCGACTAAGAGCTCTAGCCTATCGAGAACGTCGATGAATGCGAGAAGCAGATCGCGGTACCCACCTGCGTAGAGTTCGATCCAGCGCGAACGTAGTTCGTCGCGGCACTGCTGTAGAGATCCTCTAGCTTCTTCAACGAATTCAAGGCTCTTCCTAGGATTGCTGGTCAGGATGGTTGCCGCATCAATGAGTTTCAGCGTGGTGCTGAGCATGGCATTGGCGAACGGTACCGTTAGCGAACCTATCTTAGA
The DNA here is from genome assembly GCA_027066265.1 of Desulfurococcales archaeon. Classification (GTDB taxonomy): domain Archaea; phylum Thermoproteota; class Thermoprotei_A; order Sulfolobales; family Ignisphaeraceae; genus JAADCV01. The sequence goes on along the minus strand of JAMOOB010000184.1, from coordinate 4,907 downwards.
GACGATCTCGCTTCCATGCCTAGCAATCGCGGCTAGATGGAGTACTAGAATCTCTATCGAGCGATTTAGATCCCGAATCGCTCGGTAGGTATCGAGGTACAGAAGGTTCCTTTCGAGATTCGGAAGTACTCTAGCAAGGTAGAGAGCGAACGTATGGTACTCGCTCCTAAAGTTCCCGAGCATGTGGAGAAGTTTCTGCATCCTAGCCTTAGCAAGCTCAAGCTTTCCGCTAGCCAGATCGTTCAACGAATCGTGAAGCTCTCTAAACGCATCGCAAGAGCGTGTGAGGAGGGTACGTAGATTCTCGATAATGTTGTCTTCAGCTATCGAAAGCTCGACCCGCACAACCTCGGGATTGATCTCGCCGCACACCGTTAAACCCTAGCAATCCGTGATCGGAACAGAGATTTAGATTCATATGAGAGTTACCTAAGCGAGGTACGTGCAAGTATTTCATTGGCGAGCCTTCGGAGACGCTCAACATCGCTAAGCTCGATCACGCTATCGAGTCCTAGCATTTCAACTCGTTTTATTATTTCCCGCTCTTCGTTGACTATGACCTCGGCCACGAAGAACGAGAGCAAGTGTACGCGTTCCCCCTGATCTTCGTCAAGAACTCTCGTCTCGATGAGTTTCAGCACTTGGCTAAGACGTTCCTCGAGATCGCGAGAACCTTCGCGAAGCTCGTAGAGACGCTCTAGGAGTTTCGATCGGGCTGAGCTCCTTCTCTTAGCTCGCTTCGCTAGTATCAAACATCTTCGGGTAAGCGAAGCAATACGATGAACGCTCTCTTCGAGAGCTCTAATGCTTAGCTCATGCTCGTTCATAGCGATGCCCTCCTGATGGTGCACATACTGTTGTCTGCAACTCCGTGCTGCTTCATGAGATCGGGGTTTACGTAGACGTAGTCGTACGGAACGGAATCGTCTATCACTGCACGGAATCTAAACCTCTTCTTTCCAGCAACCGTTATCTCGAGAGCGTTCTCTATCCCTAGCTCTTTAGCAAGCTTCGAGCATATCTTAGCCTCTTCGGGCGATACATCGTTGCTGTACCTAAGCCTGATACGCTTCTCGTGAAGTTGCTTAGGCTTGGCTTTCTCAGCGAAGAGCATCGCTGGCGGGGGCACCACCGTGAGGAGCTTCTTCACATCGATCCTACGCTCCGTTTTAACCTCGCTTTCGCTAGCTCTAGCTTCTTGCGAAGGAGTAGGAGTCTCGGAGCTCATCGAGATCTCCACCGCGTGGTAGAGGTGAGTAAGCCGCTTATGAGGGTTCCTAACGTTCTTCTCTCTCCACCACGGGATACCCTAGCTCGAAGAGGTTCGCACCTCGAAGGCACTTCTCAACAACATCGAGCGCCTCCTTGAGGGGCACCACTACCTGCTTACGACTATCGCGATCCCTTATCGTAACCAATCCTTTTTCAACTGTATCGAAGTCTACCGTAATAGCGTAGGGAACGCCTATCTCGTCTACCCTAACGTATCTACGACCTATGGAACCGCTATCGTCGTAGATAGCGTAGAGCCCTCTAGCCTTAGCTTCCTCGAACAAACGCCATGCTATGGTGGTTAGAGGCTCCTTATCGACTAAGGGTAGTATAGCTACCTTTATCGGTGCGAGCTCTGGAGGAAACCTGAAGTACTTCCGACCATTCTCTTCAGTGTAGCTGTACTCGAGCACGATGTACAGGAGTCGTTCAGCACCAAAGGAAGGTTCGGCGACGTGAGGTACGAACTTCTCTACAGCTATGGTCTCCTCTACCTGCTCCACCCGAACAACATTCTTTGGAATCTCGATCCCGTTCACGACCACCGTATCTCCGGGGGTGCTCTCCACGAGTTTGAGAAGCTCATCGCTACTCAGCTTGGCTAGAACACGGAACACATCCTTTGCACGTTCACGGAACGTGTTTATGATCGCGACCTTGTCTATCTTCGCAACCTTTCGAACAACTCTACGAGGTTCTTTCAGTTGCCTAACTGCGTACATATCGACGCCGCTGAACTTCATGTGTCGCTCGAGATCGTAGCTATGTCTATATGCATGGCCGGAAACCTCGAGCTTCCCCCAGCGTTCGACCACGACTATCTGATCGAACGTCTGCTTCGAGTAGTGTGCAAGTTCGTTGGGAAGCTTTTCCTCGAAGTATATCCTACTCCACGGAACTCCGAGAGCTTCGACGAACTTGTTCGCAACGCACATCCAGTACGCTAGCCACGGACTCTTCACTATTCCTTCGCGATACGCTTCGCAAGGACTTATCTCGAGGGGTTTCTCTTCTCCTCGAGTACGTTGATCGGCTGTGAGTATCCTCACCTTGTAATCGCTGCACCGCTCTTCAAGTACGTCGGCGCGAGGATTCTGTGGATCGTAGAAGAACTCGATCTCCATGATCGTGAATTCGCGTAGCCTTATCGGTCCTTGCCTAGGCGAAATCTCGTTCCTAGCAACGCGCCCGATCTGAGCAATTCCTAGAGGAAGCTTTCTACGCATCAATTCGTAGACTCTCTTGAAGTTCACGAACATTCCCTGCGCAGCTTCGGGTCTTAGATACGCTAAGTTCTCGGGTGAGTACGGACCTATGTACGTCGTGAACAGTAGAAGAAACTTCTTTACCGGTCCCAGCTCGCCACCACAAGCAGGGCACTTGATATCGTGTTCACGAATGAGTTTCTCGAGCTCTTCACCGCTAAGGCCTTCCGCTTCTATGCGGAGGAACTCCTCGACGAGATGATCAGCTCTATACAGTCTTCCACACCTCGTGCACTGCGTAGCATAGTCCGTGAAGTGCTCTTCGTGACCACTTGCTCGAAACACGATTGCTGGTGTTATTATGGGGGTCTCGATCTCGACCACGAACTCCTGGTGTTGTTTAACGAAGTACTTCCTCCATAGCTCGACTATGTTATTCTTGAGTAGGACTCCTAGAGGTCCTAGGTCGTAGAACCCTGCTACGCCTCCGTAGATCTCGAACGATTGCCATAGAAAGCCTCGTCGTGCAGCTATCTCCATGATTTTCTCGTAGCGGGAGCTCACGAAGCTCAACCTCGTAGCTACGGTTTCTCGAGCTCTCGCTAATATACCTAATGCATAGGATGGTGCTGTGGTGTGCAGCAATGGTACAGCGAGTCCCATATCTAGCTACGGTGGAAGAGGCTGGTGCGTTCCTAGGTTCCGCGACGAGATCTTCCATAGCGTTCCTAGGAATTCCTCTGGATCAATCATCGAGTTATCGAAGCGGTACGAGATGGGGTCCGCACGCAGTTAGAAGGATTTCGCATTCGTTGGAGCTATACTCAATGCTTCTGCAGAGAGTCGTCGAAGACTTAGCGATCGAAGATCTTGGAGATGTAGTGCTTGCGCCGGGAGATATGGAGGAAAATATTAAAAGGATTGAAAAGGTTTTCGAACACCTACTTGAAACGTATGCACTCGTGCATGCTGTTGGCGGCGAACATACGTTGTCGCTACCAATAGCGAAAGTGTTTGCATCGCGAAGCTGGAAGCCTTGCATGGTTGTGCTAGATGCGCATCTCGATCTAAGGAACGAGTACCTAGGGGTAGAAACGTGTCATGCAACGGTTCTTAGGAGGATCGTGGAGAGCGCGAACCTTCATCGCGTAGTGTTCGTAGGTACACGAGCAGTGTGCCGAGAAGAGGTAGAGCATGCTAAACAGCTTGGACTCGAAGTTGTGTGGGCGAGAGACGTCTTCGAGGATCTGGATGGCGCGTTGAGAAGGATTCGAAAAGCGGTTGAGCCCTGTGGATCGATATACGTATCGATAGATCTCGACGTGATAGACCCAGCCTACGCTCCTGGAGTGCAAACTCCCGAACCTCTAGGCTTATCACCGTGGCAAGTGTTGAGGATCCTCGATAACGTGATCGATGAACGGCTGTGGATCGTGGATTACGTAGAGCTGTGTCCCGTGAATGATCCTAGCGAAGCTACGAGCGCGCTAGTTGCGAAGCTGATCGTGGAGATCAGCGCGGTGTGGATGGAGAGAATGGGTGCGCGGTGGTAGCCGGGCGGGGATTCGAACCCCGGTCACGGGGGCCAAAGCCCCGCATCCTTGGCCGCTAGACGACCCGGCTACCTCGTTCGAGTAGGTGTGTTCTGTATAGGGCTTATAAGCTTCGATTGCGGTGAGCAAGCGTAAAATTTATAAATTTTGTGCCGAAAAGTTTAAGGGAGGCCCATGGTAATACGGCCCTCCGAACCATCGCCTCAGGATTTGCTTAGCAAGTGTCCTAGCGGTAACGTAGTGTTCGACGAAGTTCGTGGCGAGTGGATCTGTGCCGATACCGGTGAGGTAATAGTTGAGCATGTTGTGGATAGAGGTCCGGAATGGAGAGCGTTTACCGCGGAAGAGAAGGAGCGTAGGAGTAGAGCTGGAGCTCCTCTAACCGCAACGCTTCACGATAGTGGGTTATCGACCGTTATCGATTGGTACGATAGGGATGCTACGGGTAAGAAGCTTGGTTTGAAGAAGAGGCTCGAGATGCTTAGGATGAGGCGTTGGCATACGCGTACAAGGATGCAGAGTAGCATTGATAGAAACATAGCGCAGGCAACGGCAGAGCTCGAGAGAATCGCTGAGCAGCTAAACATACCAAGGTATGTGCGTGAGGAAGCTGCTTCGATATACAGGAAGGCTGTAGAGAAAGAATTGGTGCGAGGACGTGCGATCGAGTGCGTTGTTGCAGCAGCGCTCTACGCTGCGTGTAGAATTCATCGCATACCTAGATCGCTCGACGAGGTCGCTAAGCATACGAGGTGCAGTCGTAAGGAGGTAGCTAGGTGCTATAGATTGCTAGTAAGGGAGTTGAACCTCAAGGTCCCGATAGTAGATCCCGTCGACTACGCCATGAAGATAGTCTCGATGCTGAACCTCAGCGGTA
>JAMOOB010000183.1 GCA_027066265.1 Desulfurococcales archaeon | reverse complement strand
AAATTCATTACGCATCCACGGACATGGCAATGCTCGAGACCTAGGACATGACCGATTTCGTGAAGAATCTCTTTTCTACATCTATCTACGAAGAGCTTTGTGTTCGCAGTTTTCAAACGTGTAATGAATACAGCGCAACATTGTAGAGCTGGAATTGCTAATCCAAACACGAAGTTTAGCCCTGGTACATACCCATCGAGATCGCATATGCATAACAGTATGCATTCTCGACACGATCTGCGGGCATGTGCATGAAGTAAAAGCGTTTCTGCGTTGAACTGATTGCGTAGTGAATCGTATGCACTTGCAGGAGGTTCGTACTTAGAAACGCTGACTACGTTAAGATTTAGGGCTTCGAGAAGCACTTCCTTAGCGGTGATGTACGCTAGATGTACGGCACTACTTTCAGGGAATGCTATAACGTGAATCTCGATACTCAAGGTCAAGGCATTCATCCCCTAAGCTACTGGAGCGATGTGGAGTGTAAAGCTATAGAGACTTTGTGTAGTCCCGGCACGGCACTATTGATGAACGTTCTAGTAGTCTTGCTGAAGAGTTTCGCATACCTAGTAACTCGTGTGGATGTTACGTTCGTTGAATGCTAGAGCTCAGTGATTGCATGTGTTTGAAAGGTGCTTAGGCAAAGGAAAGACCCTCTACGGTATCCTCTTGGAAGAGGTAGGATCGGTATCTATTCGCGTTCGTACCGTCTTCGATGGCTCTCGAAGCCGTAGCTATGCTAAGCTTTGTTAAAGGTACTCAAACGTTGATGAGTCCTCGATCGATAGAAAATACCGAGCTAAGAATGATGATACGTGTACCCTAGGTCTAGATTCATTTACTTTCTACTGCGTAGCGAAGGATCTACGTGATAGGCATAGATTATCCCCTAGTCAATACTCTATTCATTGAGGATCTCGTGAATGTCGTTAGCGAAGGTATAGCCTTGGTAACGCTCATGGTAGCTACTAAAACGAGTATTGCCGATGGGTATCCTCGCTAGTGCTATCATCGCTACTGCTTGTCTACGTGTTTAGCATTGCTAAACGGAGTGCGGAAGTGTTGATTGGGGTTACGGATCCCAGCCTTCTGCTAAAGAATGGCGAAGATCACGCTTTCGATTCCAGGAGTCGTAGACGATGTGAAAGTCATAGAGTTGGTTCCTAGCAAAACAATGGTTCTCCTCGCAATCGAGGTACGCAACGGTCTTGACATGAACGATGCGCGGAGCCTCATGAATGAGCTTCGTGATACCGTTCTTAGGTACGCTGGGTATCAGAGGTCATCGTAGAGGTTAGGAAAAGCGATGGAGTTTTAACTCGTCTAGAACTGTTCAAGATAGCTAAGAGGAGATGGATTCATGGGTACCGTATACGTAGAGCCTCGCTACATACCCTTACCTCAATCACAGAACACGCCGATTGCTATCACGGAATTCACGATCAGAACGATTGGTAGTGAAATTGCGTCTCCCACTAGTTCGATTCATTCGTATGCAGAGCACGGTCTTAGCGTAACTGATATTGTAACGATAATCGTACTCGTGACGTTTTCGACGATTGTGTTACTAATAGCTTTGTGCATGCTCAAAGGTTGGAGCATAAAGTCGTTGATAAGGACGTTATTCATCGAATCGATTAGTAGGAAACGCGTTGGTGAGGAGCGTTGTGAATCGAGGTATCGTTACTACGGTTTAGCACGAGTATTGAGAGAGAAATTCGTTGAGTTGAGAAGAAGATTCGGATTAAAGATCTCAGTAACCCCGCGCGAAATGGCTACAATCATAGGAAGCGTTAAGCTTCATCGCTTTGCAGATGTGTACGAAGACGTCGTTTACGGAGGTATAAATCGGGAAGATGTTGAAGAAGTTCTTCGGGAGATGTAGTGGTTAAGGTTTCGCGCATAATATTGGCATGGCTTGTACTGACGGCTTTCATCGTAGTTACTCCCTATTCTATCGAGATGGTAGGGGAGCTGGAAGGAGATCCGCCCTCGATATTCAACGACGGTCCTGGGGGTATAGGTAACATGGTGAAAGAACTTGTTAATCAAGGTGCTGCGGTATACATAGTTAACAACGTGAATGAAATCGAGGATTACGATCCAGCGCTCTGTGTAGCATTCTTGCTAGGTCCTCAGGTAGAGATCTCGAGAGACGATGCTGAGAAAATACTTGGATGGGTTAGTGCAGGAGGAACACTAGTGTTAGCGGATGAGTTCTATGGGTCGCGGAATTTAATGACGTTGCTAGGGCTGGGCATTACGAATACAACTCGTTCGATTGCTACTGGGTGGTGTGTCATCGACGGAGTTGCGATGTCGGCGCTCTTCAATGTGTATTCGTGTATTCGTGGTGTAGGTAAACCACTGTGTAGTGTAGGTAGCTGCGTAACAGCGGTAAGCATGCGCTACGGCAAGGGCACGATCTTCGTGTTCTCGGACTCTAGTCTATGGATAGATGAAGAATTCGATGCTAGATGGAGTTCTATGTATGAAACTCATAGAATGCTCCTCAACTACGTTACTCATGGAAAGCGTTGCGTAATCTTTGTTGAAGCGTACCGCGTCTATAGATATCTACGTATCAATCCATTCCTTGTAGCCATAGTAATCCCAGTGTCTTTCATATCAACGCTGTGTAGGATCGCATTGCTGTACACGCAATTGTCTTCGAGAGTCTTATTCTTGGTAACAACGTTAGCATTCATTCTCTCGATAGCAGCAACACTATCGATCGAACGACGTAGGATTTCGACGGCCGAGGATAGAGAAGATATGCGAGAGATTTGTAGAGCTGTGAAGGAAGGTGTTGAAAGGTGGAAGAACTTCGTCGAGAAGATGCGGTATGGTTCAAAGAAGTAGTCGAGCGTGCACTGAATGCAATATCGAGCATTATCGTAGGTAAACGCAAGGAACTTGAAATGATTATAGCGACGCTCTTAGCAGAAGGCCATGTTCTTCTGGAAGGTGTTCCCGGAGTCGCGAAGACGTTGATAGCTCGTTGTGTAGCGCAAGTATTCGATCTAGAGTTCCGAAGGATTCAGGTAACGCCAGATATGCTTCCGACCGATATCATAGGTTTTAAGATGTATGATCCTGAGAAGGTAGAGTTCGTTCTTCGTAAGGGACCTATCTTTGCGAATATAGTTCTTGTCGATGAGATTAATCGTGCACCTCCAAAAACTCAGGCCGCTCTGCTCGAAGCAATGCAGGAACGACAAGTAACGATAGAAGGGGAAACCTTGAAGCTTCCAAGACCTTTCATGGTTATCGCAACTATGAACCCCGTCGAGGTCGAGGGCACATTTCCCTTGTCTGAAGCACAGATAGACAGGTTCTTGTCGAAGGTTCGAATCGGTTATCCTACCATAGACGAGACTGTCGAGATTCTCAAGAGATACGATAGAATAGTGGAGGGAGGGCTGAAGCCCGTAATCAGCAGGGAAGAGTTAGTGCGTGCTATGAACCTTGTAAAGAAGGTTCGTGTAGACGAAAACATACTTCGATACATAGCGTTGATAGTCGAGGAAACACGAAAGCATCCAAGCGTAAGGTTAGGAGCTTCGCCTCGTGGAGCTATAGCACTGTATCTACTTTCTCGTGCTATTGCCTTGATGAGAGGCCGTGCTTACGTAACTCCCGACGATGTTAAGTACGTTGCTCATGTAGCGCTCGAACACCGTATAGTATTGAAGACGGAGGCAAGGATCTCGGGAATTGATGCTTCCACAATCATTGACGAGGTTCTAGATAAGGTGGAACCACCTTGAAGATAACGTTGCTAGGATACATCTACATAGCCGTAACGACGATAGTTATCTTGATAGGGTTAGCTATACGCTCACTCGAATTTTGTGCAATTGCGTTCTCAATGCTTGCCATAGCGATATGGAGAGCGAACGATATTCGAATGCGTGAGGCAGAACTTCAAAGAATTGATGTGAGACGCGAAGTTGCAAAGATAGCTCCTCAAGAATTAGAGGAGATTGAGATAAGGATATACGTGCGTAACGATAGCGATAGCGTTCTAAACATAGTTGTAGAGGACGTCCCTCCTCCAACAATCGAGCCGCTCGATAAGTATGGATGGAGCATAGCATTGAAGCCTAACGAAGAAGTTGTTGCGAGATATCGTGCAAAACCGTTGTATCCCGGCCTCACAACGTTCAATAAGGTCGTTATCGAGCTAAGGGATTGGTTAGACTTATTCAAAGTGCGCCGTGAGGTAGATTGCTTCAGTGAAGTAGTTGTGATGCCTATCGCGATTCGAAGTCAATACGTAGAGAAAGTGCTAAGTTCGCGTATCGGTATGATACTTCGAGGTAGAGCTCGCACGGGTCTTTACGATCTTGAGAACATTCGCGAATATATACCGGGAGATGATGTTCGAAGAATTGTTTGGAAACATAGTGCAAAGCTAGGCAAGTTCATGGTACGTGAGGATAGAGGTGAGGCGTGGGCAAGGATTCTAGTGATAGTTTTCCTAGATCGATTGTCGTGGTTAATGGGTGAACATATCAATACGTGGGCTCATCGATTACTTCGGTTAGCACGCTCGATTGTTGAGATGTTCAATCGATTCGGTGTTGCAGCAGATATCGTTATGGTTGCAGGGCACAGTGCTAGGCTTATCAGAGCTTCGACTATTGATAGAATCCTTTTTCGAGCTATGCAACACGTAATGCCTTTCGTTGGAGCATCGACGCTGTATCCATTGCTTTCTTTGCAAGCTTCGTATCCGCATCTATTCGCATCGTACGATCATGTGCTATTCCTTCTAAGCTATTCATCTATAGCATTCATCGACCCACGGGATCTCGTAGAGTTCGTGGCTACGATGGGGAAACCCATATCCTTTATGCTGTTCTTCGTTAGAGAAGAAGAGCTTCGCGATGAGTTACGTGATTTGTTGAGATCGTTTATCCATGTAGTGGAGACGTTTGGTGCTCAAGTGGTGATAATCGATGAAGAGTTTAAGGTGGGAACTACTCGTTAGCATCTATGCTTCCTTGACGATCGGCTTGATGATGGTGAATTCCGTAGGATGCGTTGCGGTGGTTGCGTTGTTGATAGGTACGGTTGTAGAGATCGCGCTGAAATTCTCGCTGATACCCGTGGCGTTGTTCTTCGTGATCGTTGTCGAGGCATCGCTTCAGAGATTCGATGCTGTGATGCTCATGGTGGTAGCATTCCTATGCTACATACTGCTACGTACAATGAATCTGCTTGCAGCAAGAGATCCTCGCTACGCAATGTATATACTAGTCACGGTGCTAAGTATAGTGCTCTCGATGTACTCAATGAAATTCGTTGTCGAGGGTATAAGCGCAGAGTTTCACGTATCTATATTCGAGTACAAGTTCGTGCTAATGATGTTGGCGATGTTAGCAATAACCACGTTTCTTAATCAACGAATGGAGGCATTGCTCATCGATGTAAGCATGGAGTTATCGAAGCTATGCCTAATGATACGTTCATTGGCTCGCATAGCTTTCGTTGCTGGTCTGGTAATGAAAGGTAACGCTATCTGTATTATGATGGCATTGCTATTGCCGGGGATAATCGTTTGTACTTCTAAGATACGGCAGCTAGCTATAATCGTAGAGCTTTGTTACTACGTAAGTGGTTTGGTGATCGTATGGAGTTGAAGAAGATCCTCATTGCGATGTTCGCGTGTTCATCGATAGCGTTCTTCGTGATGGCGGTGATGCTCATTCTAAACGATAAGTACGCTGCTTCCTTTATCTCGCTAGCCATAGGATTGCTGCTGTTATCAGCATCGCTCTCGACATTCAGGGAGTTAGAGAGGAAAACGAGTTAATGGTTACTGGAATCAGATGCGGTCCGTATCATCATGGATCAGAGCATGAAGAGTTCATCACGAAAATGCATCTCGATACGTGTAGAGCTTTGCAAGGGAATAAATAATTGTGGTTGTACTCACCAACGAAACGATGAAGATCGTTAACGCAATCATTAATGCTGTTGTCGGATCTACGTTCAGTGCTTCAGAGATTCTGTGAAGTTCTTCCAGTGATGTAAGTGCGTAAACTCCATAGTTGATACCGGCAACTGTGAACGGTAGTATCGCTGTTGCCACGATATACAGTGATAGGAGGCCTAGCTTCTTGAACCTAACGACGTTCATGTAGTTCCAGAGCAGTGCTAAGAACAGTATTGCTACGACGATGTAGGTTGCTCCGAAGAGTGGCATTAAAGGTAAGCCGAGAGATATTCCTAGGTACAACATTCTTCGAGTACGAATCAAGTCACGGATTTTGTTTGTTGCATATAGATAGTAACGAAAACAGTTGCAGTAAATAACCTTCGCGATCTCTAGACACTTTCTTTCGTCGCGTGAGGTGTTGACGCACTTCTCCAATTCATCGACGTTCTTTTCCAACAAGTTGAGGAGTTGCATAACTTTATCGTTCTTAACTATGTCCGCATTAGTAAGTAGAGATACGCATTTATCGATGTAGTCAGCGAGACGAAGAAATCGAGTTCTTCGTAGGGAAAAAGAGATTTTTGATAATCGATCGAGTAGCATGGAACGCTCCTTACGAAGATCGTTTAGACTTGAACCAGCGATAGAGTACGAACGATAGCAAGCTTAGTACAACGATCCAACCAAAGGCTGCGAATGCACTTGCACCAGCGTAGTCGATCACCAACGAAGCTAGCGAGGTTGTAGTGATGGTAGTAGTTGTGCCGTTCACGGTGGTTACGATGGCTTTAGTCACGGTTACGGTGATGATTTCGCCCATGGATCTCACCTCTCATACTTTTCAGCACATTTATAACCCATGATTGCGCCTATTATGAACAACAGTATGGTTAATGTTACCGATATGCCTACGAACGTTGGAGCCAGTGGATGCCTTGTCAAGAAGTTCGCTATCTTGGTAGACATCGGTAGCCATACCAACATTGCTATCAAGAATATCGGGTCTATAATCGAGATCACGTATTTCCACACCCATTCAGGGATCCTTATATAGCCACCTCTGTTAACTTCTTCAAGTGCTTCGGGTCCCCATACGAACCATCCTCCCAGTATTGCTTCGATCAGACACGTCACTACTAGGAGAAGCGATCCTACTATGAAGTCGGTGAAGTCTAGGTACACAGTTTCGCCCCCCGTCAACATACCCTCTATCGTTATAGGTATGCCAGCGGCTAGCAGTAGTAATATCGATATGAAGCTTCCGTACGTTCTACGAATACCAAAGTCCTCTAACAACGCTGCAACCGTGTTTACTAACGCCATAGCGCTCGTAACTCCGGCGAACCACAGCAATAGGTACCACATAGCGCCGAGCGCTGCACCAGCAAGCCCTATCCTTCCGAAGAAGGCTGGATACGCAACCATCGTTAGCGCGAACGGCGATTTGCCCTGGATTGCTACCAACGCTATTGCATCGGGACCTCCGAATGCATAGGCTAAAGTGAATGCTATGCTACCACCAAGAATGACTTCACAGATCTCATTAAGTGTAGCGGTAGTTAGAGCTGTTAGAGCTATGTCTTCCTCCTTCCTTATGTAGCTTGCATAGGTGGGTATGATTCCGGCGATTCCTAGCGATAGCGTGAAGAAGATCTGACCTGTTCCCTCTAGCCAGGTGGCGGGATCTGCTAGCTTAGCCATGTTGGGCGTCCACATCCAGAAGAATCCTTTGAGTGAATCCCATTCGGGTCTTACGGGGGTTCTCCACGTGAATCCGATGATCATTAGTGCGACTGCGAAGAGGAATAGTAGTGGCATCATTATCTTGGCTGCTCGCTCAATTCCTCTAGCGATTCCTCCCGTAACTATTATGGCTATCAATACCAACGTTACGATCCACGGTATCAAGTTGTACACTGGATTAGCTAAGACTTGAATGAATGCCGTTTTCGCTTGCGAAACCTCTGTAATGCTCGTTATCTTACCCGATATACACCAGCCAGCCCAGTAAGCTATCCAACCTATTATGTTCGTGTAATAGGCGGTGAGCATTATTCCGACAGCTAGTGTTAGGCCACCGCCAATTGCAGCAGCTATTTTTGCACCACGTACACCGAACCTCTTCTTAGCGATGAGGTAGAACATCGGCGCAAGCCAGTGAGCACCGTGTTCACCACCGTACCTACCTATTGCCCATTCTAGCCAGAATAGCGGGATTCCTAGGAGGAACAACGTTATGAAGTACGGAATCAGGAAGGCTCCTCCTCCGTAGGCAGCTACCTTACCGGGGAACCTCAGGAAGTTTCCGAGACCTATAGCGTTGCCTGCCATTGCGAGTATCAATCCTATTCTTGTTGCCCAGTACTCTCTACGAGCCTCAGCCATGCACACCACCATCCATACAGTTTCAATTACGTTTTTACGATATAAGTTTTTCTATAGTATCGCTGTATTATCGTAGATAAATTAAAAGTAGCTGGCAAACTCTTAAGTATGGTGATGAACGCGCTGGAAGCTGAGTAGATGATGATTCTTTCAGCGGGCTGAGAGGACTAGTGTAACTCGTAGCCGTGGTAAAAGTAGAAAAAAGAGGATATGTAGCTTGCATAGGTGGGTATGATTCCGGCGATTCCTAGCGATAGCGTGAAGAAGAAAGGTGTAAAGGACGGAGGCTAATCTAAAGGAACTCCAGAGGTACTTGACGCACCTCCATCATAGCAAGATTTTAGCTACGATCACGATTATCGTCGCAGTTACGGTCACGGCTATTTCAGCATTAACTCCTTTACTAGGTTTATTAAAGTCATGATACTACATACGGACAATGTCTCGTTAGCAAAGATGTAATTGATTTATTCGTAGTCTTTCGCATCTAATCCTTTCGATAACATCCTTCAGATGACCTTCAACCATGTACTTTAAGTAGCATGCTAAACCATCTCCCTTCCATGGTGTGGAACATTATCGTCCGTATCGTCGAGTGCTTGCATTGTTACAATGCTAATTATCGTCAATCATCGCTTTGAAATAAAGTCTGGATCCTTTCGACAGTAGATTGAAGAGGGTGTTAATCATGGCTCAAGAATTTGGGCGTATCTACGGGTTCAATGCTCTTCGTAGTACGAATCTTAGGAAATGCATGTATAGTGGAGATGGAGCTAGAGGTCTGCTTTTAAACTCTGGATGTGCTTGCGTACCTACGTAGAACTCTGCATCCCTCAACTCCATGAACTCTATGACGCCATCGTAGCTAAAGCCGCTCACTGTCATTCCAGCATCTTCGAATTTATCGAGGTAGCGTGCATTTACGCCATATCTATGCCTATGTCTTTCGAAGATTACGTCGCGACCATACGCTTCGTATACTCGAGTTCCACGAATAAGCTTGATAGGTTTCGCACCGAGCCTCATCGTTCCTCCCAACATCTCTATTCCGCGCTGAGATGGTAGAAGATCGACAACGGGATGCGGTGTGTTTGGATCGAGCTCTGTGCTATTCGCGTTCTCAAGACCTAGCACGTTTCTAGCGAACTCTATTATCATCATCTGGAAACCGAAGCATATTCCAAGCGTTGGGATGTTGTTCTCACGTAAGTACTTAAGAGCTGCAATCTTTCCTTCGGTACCTCTCTTCCCGAAGCCGGGAAGTATCAGTGCTCCGTGAACGTCTTTTAGAGTGTCTTCAACTCTAATCTTACCGGCTTCGATATCGGTAGACTCTATCCATACGAACTCGGGCTTTATTCCGAGGTACGCAGATCCATGCTTGATGGCTTCGATGATGCTTATGTAGCTATCCTTGAGCTTCGTATACTTGCCTATCATAGCTATACGTACGCGTTTGGAAGCGCTCTTCAATTTCGTAACGAACTCGATCCACTTAGAGAGATCGGGTTCGCGGTACTCAACGTTCATCTTGTTGCATATCACCCTCAGTATACCTTGCTCGTGTAGAAGTAGTGGAACCTCGTAGATTGTTTCAACATCGTGATCCGAGAACACGGCTTCCGGAGAAACGTTTCCGAACAATGCTATCTTTCTACGTGCTTCCGGTTCGAGAGGCCGTTCGCATCGAGCTATGATTATGTCTGGCTGGATACCGATTCTACGAAGTTCTTGTACACTATGTTGAACGGGTTTCGTCTTCTGTTCACCCGTAGTCCTAAGTGTTGGGACTAGCGCTACGTGGATGAATAGCGTATTCGTAGGACCGTGTTCAAGCCTCATCTGCCTAGCAGCTTCTAGAAACGGCAAGCCTTCGATATCGCCTACTGTTCCTCCGATCTCTACGATAGTGAAATCGGCTCCGTACTCTCTCGCAATCTCGATTATACGATTCTTGATCTCGTCCGTTATGTGAGGAATTATCTGGACCGTAGCCCCGAGGTACTCACCTTTGCGCTCCTTCATTATTACGGAGTAGTATATCTGGCCCGTTGTAATGTTGTTCTTCTTCGATAGGTTCATGTTCAAGAATCGCTCGTAGTGACCAAGATCGAGATCCGTTTCGCCACCGTCCTCTGTCACGAAGACTTCTCCGTGTGCGTAGGGATTCATAGTTCCGGCATCCACGTTTATGTAAGGATCTATCTTGATCGCAGTAACGTTGTATCCCATCGCTTTGATGAGCATGGCTATCGACGCAGATACAACACCCTTGCCAACGCTACTAAGAACTCCACCAGTAACGAAGATGAACTTCGCCATCTAGCCCACTCAAAACATTGCTTTGGGGGATTTATGAGCGTCGCTCCCGGAGAGGGGTCTCCGAAAGTATCGATTTCGTGAAGGTTTCGTGTAACGAAAATGGTGGTTACTCCAGTTGCTCCACCAGAATATACCGTTGCTTCTAGTGAAATGGTAGCAACCATTGAGATCCTCATGGAGTTCTCACGGTGTGTTACTACAGTAAGGTATTATCAATGCCTCGATACTTCGTGTCGTTGTTTATAAGCATACGATGCTTAACTATGGCTATGGGTGCGATGATGATCGAGGTACTTTTCTCTACAGCCGTTTCCGCAGCTCTCTTTGCGTCTGCTGCCATACCCATACTAACATCTAGGTCACGACGTGCTGAGGAGCGTAATAAGAATCGTAGAGTGCTCACCGTAGAGGATAGAGTAGTCGAAGGTATGGTTAGGAATGGGAGAGCATACATGGTAGATCTAGGAGATTCGACAGTCGTAGTGGTCGTGCTTAGGAAGAGTGAGGATGTTAGCAAAAGCTTTCTAGAGGTTGAGGAGGATAGCATCAACGTGATGAATATTGGTTTCGCAGAACTGGCTGAAGCTAGTACCTAAAACAGTA
>JAMOOB010000182.1 GCA_027066265.1 Desulfurococcales archaeon | reverse complement strand
CTGTTGCCATACACCCACCCCGCTAGAGAATACTAGCAGTTAGCGATGCTCCGAGAAGCCACGTGTCATCAGAGCGAAGCCTACGTAGAGCGTAGCTCCTAGAACGAGTGCTAGTAGAGCAATCAATGTGTACGGAGGTTCCCTGGGTCTAGGAACATCGATATCGATGCAGGGACCACTATTGTTGTATTCATCCACCAGACAGAGCCTATGTTTGCCGGATATCCATAGGAATGCGGTGTCTCTGTAAGGACCGTGCTTAACACCGTTATCTACAACAACGTAGACCGAGCTATAGTCCTCGAACCTGATCTTAACGAATCCTTCACCAACATCGTGGTAAAGCAGCTTAGGTGGATGGGTATCGATAACAGCTGTATAGTTTCCGCATCCCAGGATGTATATCGTAACCTTCTTGTCCTGGTACAGAACCGTTGCATCACCTATAGCCGTACTCTCTAGAACAGCAACACCATGCTCATCGGTTACAGCGGTAGCGTTGCCTAAGACGATTGTCGCTCCCTCGATGGGGTTACCCCAATCATCGGTTACACGAATAACGATCTTGCAAGGTGTTGGAATCGGGAAGAGGATCCAGGTCCTATTCACAGCGTAACAGCCATGAACATCATCGCAGACCTCAGCTGTGGCATTTACGAAGGGCCATTCCGTGAGGTTCCATGGGATAGAGAAACACAGTGTTTGGTTAGCTCTGAGCTGAGGTATTTCAAGTATTTCAACAACCTTTACCAGGATGTTCTCTAGAGTCTCGTTGCTGAAGGTGGTGTTGTAGATCTTCAGCGCTACGTTATAGGCTATGAGCTGCCCAACATCTTCTACCCTAGCCGGATTCACGATACATACACTGCTGTTTGCCGGATCTATCCATAGGTTTAGTCTCGTAACGTTTCTAGGAACAACGATGATCGTAAACGAGGTGTTTACATAGTGTATCTGAGGCCTAGCTTCCTCAGCTACCAGCTCAAGAACCTGACAACCCTCATCATCACTGCAAACCTGAACAACATAGTGAGCAGAGCCAGGGTATGGGTCGTAGAAGTAGTTCCAGTCGTAGATCGTTGTGTTTACTATCGCAACACCGTTTCTCCAGATAATGATGTTCCTAGTTCTGTAGGGCCAGGTATAGACATAGACGTAGTTCTTCTGCGTAGAGGTGATATTCGTTAACGTGCATACGTAGAGCGTGAAGTTTCCTTTCGAAGAGTTGCATATCTCGACAGGTTCTGGATAGGTGTAGAACCTAAGGATTAAGGTGATGTTGTTTGATCCTAGAGACGCATCTTCGGGGATTAGAAGAGATGTGTTTAGAGCAGCTTCTTCGTACGGTTTGAGCTGTCTGATCATGTCGGCTCCGAGAAGTTCGGCGCCGATGGCTCTGACTATCGTTAAGTTGTACACAGGTCCACTGTTATCGTTGTGGATTAGAATCGATAGGTTTACGATGGTGTTTCGATACGTATGGTTTTCATATCCGTAGATCTTCAGAGGTGTGTCGATGTCTACTCTGTTGATCGTGATGCTCTCGGCGAAGACCGTAGCTAGCGATAGTGTGAAGAGAACTAGAAGCGTTGGCAAAGATCTTTGAACAGCTATGCGCATAGCTGTTCAAACACCTTAGGTATGGTATAGATCTACGTGTTTCACCTCTGTTACCTCGACAACAAGCTCCAGAGAATCCTGTATAGCTTCTAACCGAGGCTTCTTAACTACGAGACCGTACTGTTTGAGAAGCCGTTTCAGGTTCGTTAAGGCTCGATGTATGTGGTCTAGATCCATAAGGCTGTAGAGGCGAAGTCTGAGCTCAGCTGTAGAGCCGTTGATCTCGCCAACAAATGCTGCTAGAGCTCCTGTTGCTTCTAGGATCCGGTTCTCTATGGATTCAAGAAGCTGCTGAAGCTTCATGTAGACACCTCTCAAAGTCTTCGAACCTATCGTCAGGTATATCGAGCTCGAAACCAGCATCAGATCTAGCAAGAACCCTACCACCCACAGCATGGACGCATCTCTCGATAACCTCGTCAGGAACGCTCTTCGGAAGAACCTCAACCCTCAAACCCTCCAGAACCCTTGGAGGAATACCTACGAGACCTGCAAGAACACGCAGATCG
>JAMOOB010000181.1 GCA_027066265.1 Desulfurococcales archaeon | reverse complement strand
GTACTCGAAACGATTCGAAACAACATCGATGAAGCACGGAACGAACTCCGTGAGGAGCTACGGAGATCTGCATCGATGTAGAGCAACGCTTCGAGTCTTCTCCTTTTCGCAGATTCGAGCTCTTTACCTACACGAGGTACACGTGTATACCCATCGATCGAGCTACCTCAGCCTGTCCTCTATCTGCTGTAAGAAGTTCTCCGTATCGAAGTGCTTGCGCTACGTATAGAGCGTCGTAGACCGTGATACCGGTTCTCAGGGATATCTCCAACGCTTCCTCGAGGTACTTACGCTCGTCTTCCAACACGATTACGCCCGTATCCACGAGCTTCATCAACCCTCTAACGATGTTCATCACCGTATCCACGCCTAGAACTCTCCGTAGGTAGCAATGCTTCCACAAAGCGTTCAAGCACTCCTTCAGTACGTGGTCAACGCTGTACAGAGGTCTCTTACCATGGATGAACGGACCCACTCTCTGCAACCCATCCTCTTCAAGCAAGTACTTCACGAGAGCTGAAGCATCAATTACTATCACGATCCTCCCTCACGTACTTGGTAACGCTACCGCTAGGCATCCTAGGAATGTTCTTGATAACGTTCTCCAGCTCTTCGATAGCTTTCAACTGTTCGAGCTCCCGAATCCTCTGCTCAAGGAATCTCCTAACCTCTTCGCTCCAATTAACGAAGTTCCTAAGCTCATCCATACGCTTCTTGAGCTCCCTAGGAATCCTAAAGGAGACGGTTACGCTCATCCAGATCCACCACACTACGTACAGCGTGCTACGAAGCTAAAATGTTCTCCGTAGCACTATGCATGTGCTACGAATCAACGATGCGAGGATCGCGGTACCCCCACTGCTCGTGTGAATGGATTGAGGCTAGCCATCGATGTCTATACCCATACCTGCGGCGGGTAGCTCTTCCTAACCGTGTTGGGTGGATCGTCTGCGAATCTCCACCTCCCGCTCGCGAGTCCTAGGATTACGATCCCAAGCTCTTCGCCGAGAACATCGTTTACCAGCACCTCTTCCTCGACGTTCGATATTATGGCGTCGGCGACAACGGTTTTGCTACATCTATCGGGTTCCACGACCTGTACCTCTACGGCGTTGTATACGAGGTAGTTTCTAATGGGTCCACCAGCCGTAGCTAGTTCGACGAGTAGAGCGCTGGGTGGAGGTGGCCATAGACCAAGCTCTTCAGCGAGCTTACGAGGTACTAAGAGCTGTGGTCTCTCGGTTGTGAACCCACTGTTCACGAGAGCGCTGGTCTCGATTACGCGGTTGTTCAGTAAGCTCCTTAGCCTCATCCTTACCCTCACGGGCATGGTTCAGCACTCTGAGGATACGTATCCTACCGATCCTACGTCGAACGATGTATATACGTCCTACGCGTCCGTAGAACCTCATCGCTCTCCGCAATATCTTCGATACGAAGCTGATAAGCATAGCTACGTAGATCGAGGCTACGCTACGTTTTCGAAGGAGTTGCGATCCTTATCCTAGTCTCTACGATCGAGACCCTCTTCCTAACCTCGTGCTTAGCATCGATGTTTAGCAGACCTCCCTCCATAGCTACGGTGGTCGATGCCTTTCTACCCCTACACTTCTCTGCGAAGCTTAGAGCGATCTCTACGCTTCTACGAAGCGTTTCGATCAAGCTCGTTCTAGCGATGCTGTTCCACTCCTCGTTGAATTCCTTGAAGAGTTTCTTCGCAACGATTCTCCTGGTACATACATTGATTGCGAACGCAATGCCTAGGGAAAGCGTTGCGTAGAGCAACACGTTCAGAAAATCGTCGTTTGTTCTGGGAATGGGTAGCCCCAAACGTTGTAGAGCTAGGAACAATGCCGTTCCTAGGAAGGAGCTTGCGTAGCTAGCTACACGAACAGCGTTGCGAATCCTTCCACGGATTCCACGCTCCATCGCAGCACAGAGAGCGATTGCTTTAACCACGTCCTCCATCCGTATGGAGTCGTTCCTAGGCTCTAGAACGAGCTCCAACTTCTTCCTACCGGCATTGCATATAGCCATAGCTACGCTACCGATCGTAACCGTACCGAGAACCTCGGCTAACCTCCATTCCCAATCCTTCGAATGCTCCGAACGCTTAACCTCTCTCTCGATG
>JAMOOB010000180.1 GCA_027066265.1 Desulfurococcales archaeon | reverse complement strand
AGCGATCGAGCGAGGAGTAGGGGTAGAGATAGAGCTGTAGAGCTTCAACCCATACGAACATGTTTGAACGAAACGTATCTGTATGTACCGGTAGCTGCGATGTATAAACATTAAAAAGGTTTATTTCCTTACGTTCGTCTATAAGCATCGAAGCAAGGTGCGTTGGGTGAATGCATGGGTGCCGAAACCGCGACTACCTTCTTCATCGCTCAGGTGATCGTGGAGATCGTAGCCATGCTGATATGCATAGACATAGCCTTCGGACTCTTCCGAAGGAAGCGCGAATCGAGCTCTAGGTGATGAGCTATGGCTGTACAGATCACGCCTCAGGCATCGTTCTACATGTTCCTATCGCTCGGAGTATACCTAGCCGTAGTGCTGATCGTGGGAATCGTTGTCGAGAGGCTCGTGAAGAGCTTCGCTGACTACATACTTGGAGGACGTAGATTGGGACCCTACGTAATTGCTTTCAGCGAACGAGCTAGCGAGATGAGTGGTTGGGTTGGTCTAGGGCTTCCCAGCGAAGGATTCACGTCGGGGATCAACGCTACGTGGAACACCATCGGGTGCTTCCTAGGGATAGGCGATCTAGGGGTATGGGCTCTGATGGCTAAGAGACTGAGGCGCTACACCGAGGTCGTGGGAGCTCTAACGATCCCTGCATACCTAGAGGCTCGGTTCGCCGATAGGACGGGTCTCCTAAGAATTACATCTGCGCTCGTGATAACGTTCTTCCTAACGGCGTACGTAGGTGCACAGTTCGCTGCGGGAGCCAAGGTCTTCAGCGCCATGGCTGGAGGAGGAAACATTACTCACTGGGTCGTGGTGAGCGCACTCATCATGATCATCTACACGGTTCTGGGAGGATTCTTCGCCGTTTGCTGGACCGACTACATACAGGGTTGGTGGGCTGTGATAGGGCTCCTGTTGATAACGAGCATAGGTTTCGCGAAGTACGGTGGTTTGGGAGGTCTATTCAACGCTATGGCGCAAGTCGATCCCAAGCTCGTTAGCCTAAACAACTTCTGGGGATACGAGTACAGCGGAGCTCTGCTCCTAGTAATAATACTGTCGTACATAGCCATAGGCTTCGGATGGCCTGGCAACCCACACATAATCGTTAGGTTCATGGGTATAAAGAACCCGAAGGACTTGAAGAAGTCTGCGATAACAGCGCTGATCCTCCTACTCGTAGTGTACTACCTTGCTGAGAGCGTAGGTTGGCTCGCCAGAGTGGAGTTCAAGGACGTTAAGAACCTACTCGTAGCGGATCCCGAGTACTCTCTGCAGAGCTTAGCGATAGCATGGCTACACCCAGCCCTAGCGGGCGTAGTGCTAGCCGCTCCGCTAGCCCTCATGATGTCGACAGCCGATTCCCAGCTACTGGTCTCGGCATCGGCTCTCATGGAGGACATCTACCACAGATTCATAAATCCGAGGATCGAGGATCGAAAACTCGTTCTCTGGACCAGGATCGTGACGTTCATCCTCGGAGTCGCTGCACTGATATGGGCTCTATTCTTCAAGGAATCGGTGTACCTATTCGTACTCTTCGCATGGGGTGGTCTAGGAGCAGCGTTCGGACCGATAATGCTTCTATCGCTACACATGAGGAGGCTAACCACGGCTGGAGCGTTTGCATGCATGGTTACGGGAGCTGCGGGAGTAATCATCTGGAAGAGCTACGTAAAGAAGCTGATATTCCCAACGATCGAGCTTATGAACGCCTACTGGTGGGTCATAGCGATACTGCTCCCGATAGTGGTATTCGTACTGACAGCGATCGGAGCAAGCATCGTGGAGAAGAACTTTGCGAGAGGCTTGAAGGCAGCTACCGTAGCAGCGATAGTCTCGGGAATACCATGGATTCTGTGGTGCTACGCTAGGCTGGTAGTAGATCCGAAGCTAGATGCTTGGTGGTACGAGCTACTCATCTCCTTCCCGATAGCGGCTCTCACGCTGGTAGCCGTTAGCTACGTAACTACACCGCCACCGGAGGAGCATTTAAACAAGACGTTCGAAGCAATGACGAAACCTCTTCCCATAGAGCTCGAGGAAGAACAGCGTAGCAGTGGAGGTTCGAGCATAGTGGTGAGCGAGCTAGAGATCGTCAAGAACTTCGTTCTTCGAGAA
>JAMOOB010000179.1 GCA_027066265.1 Desulfurococcales archaeon | reverse complement strand
CCTATGAATAGTGGTATATCTCCTTGCCACAGCGCGTCGATCATTGTGTATCCGAGTCCTTCGTAGCGGAATATCTTTTCTATGAATAGCGAACCGCCAAACGTGTATCCAAGGCATATCATGAACGATGTGAACAGTGGTAGCACGGCGTTTCTACCGACGTACGTTAGAGCGATCCTTCGACTTTCCAAGCCTCGTGCTTCGGCTACGGTGACGTAGTCCTCTCCGAGAACGTTGATGGCGGAGCTCCTCATGGCTAGAGCCCAGCCAGCGAATCCAACAACGGCGTAAGCTAGTATGGGCCAGAACGCGTGTTGTAGAATATCGCAGAGTACGTTCAGCGTTAATCCATGCATAGCCTGTTCCTGACGTGCCCACGGACTCATGACCCCGGTTACCGCTAGGTATTCGCCGTGGTATAGGTAGACTACTGCTAAGAACAGTATTATGTAGCCCACTATGTAGTCCGGAAAGGCTCTCCACGCCATCAATGCGAACGTTGCGGCTGTATCGAGTTTCGTTCCACGCTTGTAGGCGAGAATCATCCCTATAGCTATGCCTACCAGGAACTGTAGTACGAGTGCTACGCCTACGGTAAAGAGTGTGTAAGGTAGTCGCGTTGATATAAGGTCCCATACTGGGGTTTGAAACGATAGCGAGGTTCCGAAATCGAATCGTAGCACATGACTCATGTACCCGAAGTACTGCGCAGCTATCGATGCGTTAGGGTCGATGCCTACGGACTTGAGTGTAGCTACATAGGTCTCTATGTATGGTCTCAGCCTAGCCAACACCATCTCTGGGTTCTCTCCCTGAATGTATGCCAATGCGAGCTTTGCAAAGATGGGGTTGGTCATGGGGAGCAATCGAACAATTATGAAGACCAACGAGATGACTGTGAACACCACCGACAATGCAATACCAGCTCTCTTAGCTACGAATAAGAAGAATAGTTTATTCTTGGATACGAATAGGAGGAATGATTTGATTGCGGATCGGATGCGTGTCTTGCATTGTTCGAATAATCTCGCTAGCGATACCATAGCCCCTACCGCTGCCGTGTAACGCTGTTCGTCTATTTATTTTATTACAAAGGAAACTTTATATGTGAACGTTGAGCTTTCAAAACCTACGGGGATGGCGGTGTTCTCTCGATGCGTTGCAGTAGTGGTATCGATCTTGGTTCTAGCGTTGGTTGCCGGAGCTGTTAGTACTGTTGAAGCTCAGGGAAAGATAGTGTTCAAGACTTATACATGGCAGAGCAAACTCGATAGGGTGCAGATAGTCAATCCATTCATGCCGAACTTTTGGTGGGATCCTGTATACTTGGTGTATCACGTGCTTGCGTACTACGATTACAGGGATTCGAAGCCTATCCCAGCCCTAGCCATTAAGTGGGAGTGGGTTGACAATAAAACCTTGAAGATATACCTTAGGAAAGGTGTTACGTGGAGCGATGGTACGCCGTTCACGGCGAAGGATGTATGGACACAGATCGTATTGATAAAAGCATTTGGATGGAGGGAGTATAGCAATATCGCCGATGCTATCGTAGTTGACGAGCATACCATACTGGTAATCTATGAGAACAGAACGCTGTTTGATCTCTACCACATACTGAGTAAGTTCCCGATAATGTTGCCGTACAAGATCTGGGGTCGTTTCGCTGAAGAGATCTACGAAGCTATGAAGGAAGGTAACCTAACCAAGGTTGCGGAGCTGTGCGATAAGGTTAGGAAGTACAAACCGGGTCACGTACTTGCTCTAGGTCCTTACGTACCCGGAATTCCAACACCGAATACGTTCCCATTCGAGAAGAATCCGAGGTACTGGAACAAATCCTTGCTACCGTACCTACCGGACGAAGTAGTGTTCATGACTGTGCGAGACAATCAGCAGGTATGGCTCATGATGAAGGGTGGTGGTATAGATTATGCAAACATAGTCGTCTCGCCACATCAGGAGGAAGAGCTTAGCGTTGGTGGTGCCGGCAAGATCGTGTTCAAGAAGCCTCACAGCGGATTCGCAATATACTTCAACATGCAGAACAAGTGGTTGGCAGACGTAGATGTGCGTAGAGCTATCGCATACGTACTGGATCGAACCATTATTGCGAGGGCTGCGTATCCAAACATCCA
>JAMOOB010000178.1 GCA_027066265.1 Desulfurococcales archaeon | reverse complement strand
GGCGTAGATCCTCCTCCGCGAGCTAAGTACCTACGCGTCCTAGCTCTCGAGCTCGAGAGGATCCATAGCCACATGCTGATAGGTGCAGTACTGGCAGAGATTGCTGGATTCGATACGTTGTTCATGCTCATAATGAGGGATAGAGAGCTGGTGATGAAGGCGAAGGAGATCCTAACCGGTTGCCGAGTACATGCGGATTTCCACATGCCGGGAGGTGTGCGTAGAGATCTAGACGAGGTTTCGCGATCTAGGATCCTAGACATCCTGAAGAAGCTCGAGCCTAGGATAAAGCACTACCGAAAGATCTTCGAGAACGATCCGTTGCTCACCAAGAGAATGCTTGGAATCGGTAAGCTAGGTAGAGACGTTGTTGTTTCCCACGGTCTCCTAGGTCCCGTAGCACGTGCTTCGGGTGTGAAGATCGATGCTAGGATCGAGGAGCGTTACGATGCTTACGGAGAGGTACCGATACAGATCGTTACGAGGGATGGTGGCGACGTCTACGATAGGATGTTGGTTAGGTGGGACGAGGCGCTGATCTCGCTCGAGGTCTGTAGATACGTACTCGAACACCTTCCGCAAGGTCAGGCCGTCGTAGATGAGAGGAGGTTGCCTAGAAGGTTCCCCGAAGGCGAAGCACTATCGCGTGGCGAAGCACCTCGCGGAGAGCTTCTCTACTACGTCGTTAGCAAGGGTGGCGACAAGCCTTACCGAGTCAAGATAAGGACGCCGAGCCTCAACAACATCGTGAACTCCGCGTTTAGCTACATCGGGTACAGCATCGCTGACGCACCCGTGATATTCGCTAGCTACGACCCGTGCATCTCGTGCATGGAGCGCGCAATCGTGGTCTACAGCGATGGTAGTAGGAAACTCGTTTCGCTTAGAGACCTTGCACAGAGAAGGGTGAGGCTATGAAGCTCCTACTCGAAGCGCTTCGAAACGTATTCCGTAAACCGGCAACGATAGAGTACCCACGCGTAGCCACACCGATCGAACCATCGTCGCGAGGTAGACACTTCGCGGATCTCAGGAAGTGTATAGGATGCTCGCTGTGCGCGATCGAGTGTCCGAGCAAGGTCATCACGATGAAGAAGCTACCCGACGAACTTAAGCCTCCGCACAACAAGCGTGGTCTGTACCCCGTGATCAACTACCTAGGATGCATCTTCTGCTATCGATGCGTATCGGTATGCCCCGTAAAAGCGTATATAACCACCGACGAGTATAGGCTCGCCACGGATAGCGTCGAGACATCGGAACAACTCTCGCTAGCTACATTAAAGAGTTGAGGTGCTGAACATGGATATCGAGACCCAGGTACATACCTTCATAACGTTCGTCATACCAATCTTTGCGCTAGCCTTCATCCTCTACATCGTTAGAGCTCTCAAGGGACCGACGATCCCAGACATCGTGCTCGCAATCGATGCAATGACCTACGACCTAGCTGCATTCCTCGCTCTCCTAGCCATATACTTCGAGAGCCCCATACTCATACCCTGCGCAATCGTTTTAGCTCTCTGGGTCTATGCGCTCGATGTGTACGTAGCCAAGTACCTATCGGCTAAGGAGATGGGTGAGTAGCTATGGTGTTGGACTGGGTACTGGTGTACGTAGGAGAGGCACTCGTACTGATCGGAGCGATCTTCGACGTGATAGCAGCCATAGGGTTGCTTAGGTTCCCAAACTTCTTCGTTAGGCTTCACGCTGCTACGATAGGAACGATTGGAGGAGCCTTCGTTCCGCTGATAGGGGTCTCGATAATGTCCCTAGGATGCGGTTTCCTAGGACCTACAAGGTTCTTCGTTGCAGGCGGAGCGTTCGTAACGGCTCTCCTAATACTGTTCCTAGCTCCAGCAGGTTCCCATCTACTTGCACGTGCGGCTCACATATCTAGGGAAGCCGTTGTTTATCCGAAGGTCGTGGATCACCTGGAGGAGGATAGAGGTGGTAGGCATGGTTAGCCTTCCGTACGTACTCATGGCTATATGCGGTCTTGGATCCGTTATCGCGGTGTACCTAGCGATCGTTGAGCGAGACCTACTCAAGGCAGCGATAATATCGGCTATCCAGAGCACGCTCTACGCATTCCTCTACTACCTACTGATGGCTCCAGACATCGTGTTGACCTACATAC
>JAMOOB010000177.1 GCA_027066265.1 Desulfurococcales archaeon | reverse complement strand
CTGGTCTTGCAAGGATTTTTATCGGTGCGTTGAGGATGGCTATGTTTGCTGCGAAAACCTTGCTTCGCCTCCATACCGTTATCGTTACCGGCACGTTTCTAAGAGCTTCGTAGTACGATAGAATATCCTCGGGTTTCAGCGTGAGGATCAACTTACTCGTTCTCTTCACATCGACGATATCGCTACACGCTAAACCGATGCAGATCTGGATCGATGCATCCATATCGCTAGCCATGGGCTTCACTAGGAGTTCTAGGTTGTAGGAATCGTTGAGAGTGTTAGCAAATTTGTAGAGCAAGGCTTGTAGGATCGGCATCGGAAGAACGTTGAGTATCGTAACGGTGTTGGGATCCTTCGGACCAACGTATATCTGTACACTTGGAACCGGGTCGGTGCTAGAGATACACGATGCGTTTGGTGATCCTAGTGGGTATAGATCCAGCGTTTTGTTGCTCAACACAGAGTTCTCGATGTTGAGTACGTAGTGAGCAGCAGCTATGGTATCGATCGCCAGCATCGTACGTACAGGACATTCTTCGAGCGTTACGAGGATTCGAGAAGTGCTGGATGCAATGCTTGGGAAGTACAGTGCGAGCCATACCATGTTCCTAGTGCTGGGATCGACGTAGTAGGTTCGTCGATGCCAACTCCCATTAGTGTAGTAATCCACGACGAGTCTGCATAGCATAGACGATAAGCTGAACGTATCGAGAGGTAGTACATTGATTCGGTACAGGATTAGCTCGGTTACGGTTCCCGAAATGGTTTCGTCTCTCGATGGTTGGTAACGGAACGATACGAACATCGTACACGGATAGCTCCTACAATCCTTCACCAAATGCTTCAGGAATCCAAGCCCTACGATATCCAGCAACGATTCCGTGATCTCTACAACGTTCCACTGCAATACGTTTCCAGCTACACGTACGGGTCGTTTCACCGCCTCTACGCTTACATCTAGCACGCTGTTGGTATACTGCTCAACGAG
The DNA here is from genome assembly GCA_027066265.1 of Desulfurococcales archaeon. Lineage (GTDB taxonomy): Archaea > Thermoproteota > Thermoprotei_A > Sulfolobales > Ignisphaeraceae > JAADCV01. The sequence continues at coordinate 1,165 of JAMOOB010000177.1, read as the reverse complement.
TCTACGTATGCTTAACACGATTCCTCGACTCGTTAGTTCAAGCAGATGTCTATAGAATCCTCCTACGCCGTAGAGTTCGAAGTCTTCGACAACGTTATCGTAGTCAATGCTGTTCTTGGTAACCTCGATGTTTCTTACCTTAGCGATTGCGAAGATTATCGGAATCCTCAACTTCTTTCCGTTCTCTAGACGGATCTCTATCGTTGTTGGGTATAGGATTGATCCTCGTAGATACGTCGGTAATCTACTCAACGCATTGCTATCCAATGGTTTTGGGTAGATTGGTGGGAGCTTGATGTCTATAACCGTGTTGCTACTCATTTTCTTGGGTACTACGTAGAGTTTTCCACTCAGTAGTGAACCTGGGTTGAATTCTACGATCTTGTCGTAGATCCTCACCGGAATCTCGATGAATTCCTTACCATCGTAGATCAAGACATGGAGATACCTAGGATCAACTCCTTGTAAGAAAGGTAGTTGACCAGCATTCATCTCTATAACACGACCAGCAACATACGTAGCAAAGAGATGCTGAAGCGAGGAATTGGTGTCCATAGACTCGATATCTACGATACTTAGGAACGATTCAGGAAGTGAACCGTTCATACGTAGATTGACTAAGTATACCGAGATCAATGAGGCTATCAACATCGATAGCAGCAAGGTACAGAGCTTGGCATTAGGCATACCGCATCCGTACTCGAGAGGGTGTGTTCACATATAAGTCCGGAAACGATGGCATGGCTACAGCAATGAGCATAAAGTTTTTAGTTGTATGTTTCGAGATCGCTCTAATCATGTAGCTGCTTACATTGACTCGAGATTCAGATAGTTAGCAGGTTTGAATGGATAGGGTCAGCCCATGGAATACTCATCACGTTTCAGATCCTGCCGGATTCATCACCACGAACCCTAGGCGTAACAAGTTCAAAAACTCTTCGAGACGAAGATGAACGGACATGGATTCGTTGGTAAACTCTGTACTTAGATTCGTTCACTAAACATGGATACGAGCATGGAATGCGTGAGGGGTTAGCGTTGATACGCACATATCCTTTCGTCGAGTGATACGTCGCTGCATTACTTCGTAATGCTGTGACCTCTATAGCTACCATACACATCGAGGTTATGGACATGGATTCCGAAACGTTCTCAATACGATCGT
>JAMOOB010000176.1 GCA_027066265.1 Desulfurococcales archaeon | reverse complement strand
CTACGGTGTGTAGACCACTCGAGAGAATTGCTGAGGTTAGCTATTCGAGACTTATCGTAGAGGATCTCTGGTTTCGATACTCGAGAAAAGATCGCTGGATCGTAGCATCGATGAATCTCTACGCAGAGGGTGGCGATATCGTAGCTATCGTAGGTCCTAACGGTGCTGGAAAATCAACGTTGATCAAGTTGATGGCTAGGGTCCTCAAACCTTCGAGAGGTAGGATACGTACTCCTTCCAAGATGTTCTACGTTCCTCAGAACCCCGTACACTGGTTCGTACACGATAGCTTGATCGATGAGTTGAAGAGCTTCGGTCTACCCCTATCGCTACTCGAAGACTGTGGTCTTGCCGGGAAAGCTCTTCTTCATCCGCATGCGTTGAGCGTTGGTGAAGCGCGTAGGTTCTCGATCTACATCGCTGCTTCGATACCTAGAAACCTGGTGTTAATCGATGAACCTATCCATGGTCTCGATCCAGAGTCTCTGTACTGCATAAGGGATACGTTGATCGAAGCAGCAGAGCGGGGAAGGATAGTGGTTGTAGCTACTCATAGCAAGGAGTTCGCAGAGATGTTGAGAGCTAGAATCATAGAGCTTAGGGTACCACGGCAATGCGAAGACCTTTGGATTCGAGGATCTCCACAAGCTTCGTATCGAACGTAGCGAGCTTGTAGCCTAAATCGAGTGCAAGCGTTACGTATAGCGAATCGTATACCGTGATCCCTAACTCGATCGAGTTCACAAGAGCTTTCCTTAGTATGGTACGCGATTCGTAGATCCTCGAAGTGCTACTCCTTATCAACGGCTCGATGCTATCCACGAGCTTCGTAAACACTTCGAGAGGTATTCTCTTGAGAACGAACGTATGCTTCCATAGAACGTTCGCTACCTCGATCAATGCAAAATCTAGCGTAACGAGATTCGTAGAGAAGTATCTCCGAAGAAAATTCCTTGCACGATCGTAGAACTCATCCTTGACAAGTACGCTCGAAAACACGGATGCGTCAACGACGAACATCTCGAAGAACTCACCTCGAATCCCTGAACTCCCTAACACTCTTCCACGCTGGTTCCGAAGACGTTGGAATATCCTTGAGAAGCTCGTCGATCGTATCCAGGATTCTAGAGAGTTCGAGTTCCTTCAGCTTCATCTCGATGAAGTTCTCGATCTCTTTCCTCCAATCAACGTCTTGGAACCTCTCCATAGCTTCCTTCAACTCCTTCCTAATCCTAATGCTCAACGTCGTCGTAGTCATGCTCCCCATCCTTCCTCTCGATGAGTAGGTATATATGCGTGGTGTACGTGGGTAGGTATACGTAGCTACGTAGATGCTAGATCCTGAACTCGATTCCGTACCTCGCTATACGTCTATCGCTTGCTTGCGCGATTACGTAGGCTAGCACTACGTACAGCGTTGCTAGGATGGGTGTCAGGGCTAGGAGGTGCTCTACGCTGAACGTATTCGTTCCGTAGGATGCTCTCAACAGTTCGGCTACTATCGTAGCTGGATTGAGTAGCGCTATCCATGGGATGGGCAACGCTTTGGGAGGTACTATCGTTCCTACGATCACTATCATCTGTATGATGTTGGTCCAGACACCTCCTATCCTCGTAGCTGTGTAGAGGTATGCCATGAGTGCTCCGCACAGTAGGTAGGTCGGGATCGCTACCGCGATGGCTAGCACCATGAGTACCGGGTTCGCTGGGATTACGAGGAGTGGATCAAGGTTTGCGTAGTAACACGCTACGAATGCTGCTAGTAGATACGTTGCGAATCCTTGCAGCGCTACGTCCGTATGTATGCCGCAGAGAAGGTAGTGGAAGACGTTGAGACCGCACTCTCTGAACAAATCGGTGAGGCCCTGGTATACGTACCAGCGTAGGAACTCGGTAGCGCTCCACATACCCGTGCTAGCGATCGTCAACGCGAAGACTCCCGGTAGGAACGTTAGGAATGCTTGCTCTGGGTTCCCGGTCAAGAGTATCGATGGTACGAAGATTAGGGTGAACCACAGAACTGCGTTTATCGTTGCCGCTAGGTAGCTCGATGCATGCATTCTAGCTAGCGCTGTACCTACGTAGAGAAGATGGAGTAGCTTACGCAACGCCATGCCTACCCACCTCTACGAGCTTTTGCATCGGATAGATACGCGATTCCCT
>JAMOOB010000175.1 GCA_027066265.1 Desulfurococcales archaeon | reverse complement strand
AAGGCGATAGCTGCTCACCGCGGTACAGTACCGCTATACGACTATGCGATAGCTTCTTTCCCCGTACTGTACAGACCATCGCATATAGCCCGCGCAGCAAGGCTCAGTACGACTGGGCGATACATCGAAGGAATGGAGGGCGAAGACACTTCGCAGAAACGTGTTTGATGAATAGAAAAAGCGGTTCGTGTCGAGCTACGTCTGTTGAGCGGCAACGGCGAAGAACTGCTTCTTCATCCTGAAGCCGTCTGGAAAAACAGCTTCCAGCAGCCACATCCCCTCCTGATCTACGTATACATCGACGGCGTAGTTACCGTCACCGAGGTCCTGAGCAGTCTTCGTGATCTTCGTGCCGTCGGGCTTGGTTATGACCACGGTTATGCTCATACCAGGTGCTTCAGCAACGAACCTGAATGTGTATGTTCTGCCAACGATGACCACGGTGATTCCCCACGATATCTCCGCGCTTGCGAGCAATATGTACACGTGGTACGGAACCCTGATCTTATAGTACGGCGGTGCATGTGCTATCCTCGTCCTCATCCATTCTATGACCTTCCTAAGCTCATCAATGCACACATCGAGTGCGTATGCACGATCGATTGCGTGGTCCATCAGGCGGTAGCACATCCTAACCCCTAGCTGAACGCACCACATCCTTTCAATTGGAGACTGCACGAATTCCCTACACTTGGAATCGATAAACGCTGGGAAGTTCGTCTTCCTGATGTACATCCAGTACCTCTCTGCTTTCATGTTCCTCCCCAGAACCTCATCGGTACACGCACGGTTAGCCTTCGTACCTTGGATATGCGCATCGAGTACCTTGGAGCCCACGCCTTTCTCGATGCCAACGGTTCTCTATAGATACTACAATGTACTGTATAGTCTACTAACTCTCTCCTACCCAATGCCTTGGCATGGAACTTCTCAAGCCTGTCAGGTCTCTCCATCACGAACCATAGCGGGTACGTCACGACGTATCGATTAGCATCGTCACGAAGAACCGCTACACGGTCATGCATCGATGTAGCTAGGTCCGCGATTGCCTTAGCCGTGGTGATCCATTCACCGTCCATCTTCTGAACGATGTTGCCGAGGAGCGCCAGCATGGCTACGAATAGACCGAAGGTTCCAGCAACGTGGAACGTGACCTTGAGAACGGATAGAGCTGCGTAGATCCTAGACGGTAACCTTCCATCGAACCTCATCAAGGCTCTATCGGCGTAGCATACGTCGTGGTATATCAGCGTGACCCTGCTGGGCAGGTTAAGCAGTTGACGAAGGTATTCGAACTGCTGGTAGATCTCGGTCAGTACCCTTGTAGATGGGTTCCTAATGAACGAGAAGACCTTGCGTAGGAGACCCAGAGTCCTCATCATAGCGTGGAAAACCCTGACGTGCTCCCACGTGAATCCCAGGGCGTTGTAGATCGTACCTTTCAAAGAAACGAATATGTCTTCGTGAACGATCGTAGCCTCAGCCTCGACGTTCCTAAGGAAGTTCAGCAGGATGGCTCTCCACAGCCTTCCAGCGCTCATCACCCTAAGAACCTCGTCATCGACGAGCATCTGAAGAAGATGCTCGTAGACGCGCTCCCTAAGCACGAACTTCCGTCCGCATTTCAATGCCTTCTCAAGCTCCTGCTTCATCTCGTTCCTAAGCCTGATGATCTCTCCATGCTCTTCAACGATGCGTTCAACGATCCTGGACTTCAGCTCTCTGTACATGCGTCTTCTCATCTCTTTGAGGTACCGCTCTAAGAACCTCTCCCATCGCCTTCGCTTGTAGTTCTGCTCAGCCGTTCTACGCCTTATCCATCTGGGCATGGCTTACCCTCGCTTCCTTCCCTCTACGAAGTCTATGAGCTTGTCTCTGATCGCATCGAAGCTGTATTCCTTCCTAACGCGGTGCTTAGCCTTCTCGAAGATCGGCTTCAGGTTGTCGAGGTTGTGGTAGACGAGCCTGATCTTCTCGATCATATCGTCGACGCTAGGATCAACGCCGTAGCCATCGTGCGTAAGACCCTCCATCGTACTTGGATCGAATATGCGGACCCACGCACTTGTCTTCACCTTGATACATTCGTAGCAATATTCCTGGATTGGGTACCATTCGCTTGTAACCACAATCTTTCCGCGAGCCAAAGCTTCGAGGGCATTCAGC
>JAMOOB010000174.1 GCA_027066265.1 Desulfurococcales archaeon | reverse complement strand
GAAGGAGATGCTCGGAGTAGGAATGTTCTCGATAGCTATACCTATCCTCGTAGTTGCGTTGAGTACGATGCTATATCTCGCTTTCCTTAGGTACGTAGGATAGGACTAGGCCCGTCGATATCTTGGAGGCGTAGTACCTTAGGTAGTCTTGCAGTGTTCTTCGTTCGCTATCGTTTATCGAGAACTTTCTCTTAGCCCACATCAAGCTCTCCATAGTTATCGTTCCACGACCTCGACTCGCTGCAATCCTTACGAGAGAATCGATCTCGGCAGCGCTAAACCACCTAGTTTCCCTAGCTATCTCATCGAGTAGATCCTCGCTTTCGAGCTTTATATCGTACCTAGAGATGGCTCTCAAAGCGATCTTTTTCCTCATCTCGTAGTCTGGGTACCCCATAACGACGACTACATCGAGTCTTCCTGGTCGAAGGAGTGCTGGATCGATGAGCTGAGGAACGTTCGTAGTCATGATTACGAAGGGTCTCGAAGGATCTTGCAGTATGTTTAGCCATACGTTTACTTCGGCTATGTACGCTTCATGAATTGCTTGCATACGTTGTACCAGGAAGTCCGCATCGTCTACGAGAACCACGAGATCGCGTCGAGATTTCATTGCCGAGAATATCTTGTGCAGCGTTTTCTCGGTCATTCCGTACCACATCGATCTGTATACGCTGGGAACTATCCTAACGAGGTTCTTGTTCATTGCATGCGCAATTGCTTCGGCGGCAACGCTCTTGCCGACACCTGGGGGACCCACTATAATCATTCCACGTGGAGCGAACTTGGCGTTTATTCGATGGGGTTCTATCACGATTGTCTCCATCTCTTCCCTTAGCTGAAACGGTAGATCGTCTAAGAACCACGCTGGTTTGACAACCGGAATCCTGAGGATGCATGGCTTTGCATAGTCTTCTTTGATCCTTATCTTTATGACGTCCTGCTCCTCTACGCCTATCATCAGTATCTTAACCATGTTTACGTCCGTCGACGAGAAATCGGGTACCGCTAGACCTAGTCTAGATGCGTACGCCTCGGCCTTCCTCTGAGCTATCTCCAGTATCCTTCTAACATCGCTTACGCTAAGCCTATCGTTGGTAATGAGCACTACCACTCCCTGCGCTTCTTCATCGTTGTACTCCTCCCTCATCGCAGCATCGGTTCGGGTTACAACGCCGATACCAACGATCTTCCGGGAGTAGTAGACTATGACAACGATGTACTCAAGATCTCCGAAGATCCTCATCTCGATCGCTAGGTGTACCAGCAGCTGCTTGAGGTACTCGCTAATGATTTTCATCAACCTATCCTGGAGATCGCGATCCTTCACAGCAATCTTCTTGAAGTTACTTCCGCTGTATATCAACGAAACTATCTTCGATACTATCTGCAGAACCTTCTCGTTATTATCGTCTATAACGAGCGGAGCAGCTACGAATCCTTCGCAATCCCTGGGTAGATCCTCCGTGATATCGGTTGCTGTTAGTTTTGGTTCGTATGAAGACTCTATGCTTACTCGCTCCATAGCTACTACCGGGACAAACTCCTCACCTCGGTATATTAACACTATGTACGCACATTATGGAGTGGATAATCGATAGTTTCGCTCGAGTCGATCCCCCGGACGGTGTGGGGGTATCACCGTATAAAGAGTTCGATAACGATAGAAGTAATGAGGTGAACCTTTTGAAGCTACTTCGTCTACCACCGAGAATCAAGGTTCTCGAAGCATGCGGTGCTATCGCTGATGGAAGGATCGAGGTGGTGACCGAGAACTACGCTAAGGTATTCTCGTCTCGACGCGACAAGGTCTATACGGTCTACCTAGATCTCAACAAAGGTCTTGTCTACAGCAACGATAACGGTACGCTTCTTCGAGGATACGTTGGGTACCCCATAATATGCTTCATGATGGTGAAGCGAGCCTTGCCATACGATGATAGGATAGCGAAAGCGTTGGCAGGAATTCCTTGGGCTGACCTGAACGAGCGGTACAAGAAGTACGCTATTGTTGAAAGCATCGTTAAGAAGATAGCGCGTGAACGAGGAGTTAGCGAAGGAGAGATAGATAGATTCGTTAACGAGGTACTTCGAGATCTAGCACGCTACCGTCTCTATCTCGTTTCCACGATACCGCAGCAATGATCATCGTCTCCATAGGATCTCTCCATTGCGTTCAATTGCGCGAACACGATGTATTGGAAACGTGACTGAGTTTTTGAGATACACGTAGCTTCGATCGACTCTATCGATCAATGTAAATGGAATGCGTCTAATTCCATCTCCGCACAGCCTATCTTCGACGATCAGCGAGAACTCCTCCAAGTTATCGCGGTACTTCCATAGGATACGATTCACGAGATCCCTTATGGTTAGGCGATGACTGTTCATCTCTCATCAGCTAAAGGAATTCTCTTCATCGCGATCAAGCTGGGGAGTACTCATCATCCAGCAACGAACTAGCGTGGCTAGCTAAAAACGGTTTGCTGAGCCTTGAAGTCGCTAAGCTCTTCGTAGAGGTAGCTCAGTAATCTTAGGGTTATCGAAGGATTCTCTACGAGTAAGCTCAGTATCGATGGATATTGCTCGATCTCTACAACGCGACCAAGAAGGAGCTCTAGTACAAATTGAAGCGCTATACTACCGATTCGCGAAACTGTGTTCGGTTCACGAACTTCTACGTAGTAACGTACGACTCTGTATCTATTGCTTCGAGGAAGCTTACCCACGGCAATAGCTATACAAATCCCGTAGTCGGGGTCTCGAACCGTTACCGTACGTTTAGCTACGAGCTCTACGAATTTATCGAGATCGTCGTCTCTAAGTATTCGACGTATTGCTACAAAGCTACGTAGGTACTCAACACAGTTCCTAGGCTTGAGTACGCCAAACGATATTCGAGCATTCGAGAAGGATGATTGATCTGGAACTACGTTGCTCGATAAAGTTACGCCTACGAGATTGAGAAGATCGTTGCTTCGCGACGGCAAGCCTACGATCTCGTCGAGATACTTCAATTCTGTGGTTAGTGGAACTACGTTACTCGAGACGTATCTATCAATGCATCCTTGCTTCGCTACGTCTATGGATGAGTACATGCAGAACGTAGCTATGTCAACATCTTCGTGGAGATGAACTACTCGTGCAGTTATCAACGATGGTAGCACGAGAGGTGGAGGAACATACATCACGTTGTTTCTACGCTTCGTATCGCGGAGATTCGTAGCTATGGTGGGTATGGATATCCTTTGTACCGAATCGAGAAGAATCGGTACGAGATCGATTCTATCCTCTTCTAAGGACTCGATAACTACATCCACATCACGAAGGAAACGTTCGGCATCTCGTACATCGTCAACGATCTCTATGCGGTAAGGAAGATCCTTCGCCGACATGCATTTTAAGGCTGAACCCCTATCGAACGTAATTATCCTTAGCTCAGATAAGGGTATGGATGTACGAATCCTTTCTATGAGGAGTTTAGCTACATCGTTGCATCCCACGATAGCTATGGACATGGAGATCTACACCCGATGCGAATAGCCTACCAGATCCTCGATGCTTCGAACTCCGAAGTGCTCAATTAATCTACGTAGCCCGATCAACACGTCGTAAACGATGTTCTCCTTCCACATCAGCGCTGTACCTACCTGTACAGCACGAGCTCCAGCTAGGATTAGTTCAGCTGCTGTTACCCAATCAACAACGCCTCCGCAACCAATGATTTCGGGACGAAGTTCTCGGTACACTTCGTACACGACTCGTACTGCTATAGGATGAATTGCAGGACCCGAGAGACCTCCAAACACATTGCTTAGCACTGGTCGCGCTGTCATCACGTCTATAACCATGGCTCTAACCGTGTTTATCAAGGTCAATCCCTTGGCTCCCGCCTCCAATACCTTCGAAGCTACTTCAACGATGCGATCGCATAGTCCTAGCTTAGCTATGGTAGGGATCTTGACGCTGTTTGCAACGGTCTTAACTACTTCGTAGCTTTGATAGGGATCGGAACCTATCTCGATACCATACCCCTTTGCATGAGGACAACTCAGATTGAGTTCGATGGCATCGGCCCCCGCTTCTTCAGCGATGCTTGCAACTTCTAGGAACTCGCTAGGTGTAGAACCCCCAACACTGATTACTATAGGTTTCCCAAGTCGTTTGGAGACCTCAACGAGTTTTGGAACGATGTTCTTTCCCGGGTTTGCAAGTCCAACAGCGTTCAGAAGTCCGATGTTTGGGATCTCGACTATTATGGGAGGTGGGTTGCCCTCCCTAGGTTGAGGTGTTATCGTCTTGGTTACGATCGCTGAGAATCCGTAACTCGCTAATCGCTCGATATGTTCGGGCGTAGCACCAAGAATACCGCTGGCATTCATTACTGGATGCTCTAGATGCAGTCCCGCTACCCTAACGCTCAGCTTCGAGACCAAGCTTCTTCACCTCTGAAAGAGGTATCCCATGAACTAGCTCTGTGAAGACCTCATCTACGTATGCTGGGATGCCTCTAACAATCGTTGCTTCAATGCTTCCCCTAACCACCATCCCTTCGTAAGGACTGTACCTAGCTTTACTAACGAACGATTCAGAACTTATCCTAACCTCTTTGCGAGGATCGATAACCGTGTAGCTAGCTATGCAGCCAGGCTCTATACATCCCCATCGATCGAGCCCCAAGATCTTCGCTGGATTCATAGACATCAGGTACGCGAGCTTTGTAAGCGTTAGGAAGCCTCTATTCACGAGTTCGAGCATTAGGCTTGTAGCTACTTCGATGGAAGGTATTCCAGAAGGACATTCATTGAAAGGCAAGCTCTTCTCCTCCAGGGAATGAGGTGCGTGATCGGTCGTTATAGCGTCTACGAGATGCAGCGCATTGAGAAGCTCCTTATTGGTTTCGGGCTCTCTCAGAGGTGGATTGACTTTCGCTAAGCATCCCAAACGTTCCTCATCGCGGCAGGTTAGGTAGAGGTAGTGAGGGCACGTATCGACAGTGAAACCCGCTTTCTTAGCTGCGATCACGCTGAGTCTCGATGTTGCGTGCGTTATGTGGATCTTAACATCGCTTCGTGAAGCGAACATCTTTGCGAGCTCTTCGATAGCAAGTAGCTCTGCCTCTATAGGTCTATACGCATACCTGTATCCACGTGCTTCGGCGGTATCCGGCTCGGAGATCAGACTAGGATGCTCGGCATGAACGACGAGAAGCGTGCCCCTCGGAACTATTCTTGCTAGCTGAGGTAGATGCTCGAAGTCTTCGGGATAGATCTTGATACCGGCAACGGCAGGGTATCTCAGCATCGATTCGAGTTGGTGCTGATCGATGTTTACGCCGATGAAGAGTCCGTAGTCTACGTAACTGTATCTCTCTAGAGCTTCGATCTTCATCCTCAAGCTCTCTAGATCACGCACGAAAGGTTTCGTGTTAGGCATGTCTACGACTAGCGTGAAACCACCTTTCGCAGCAGCACGCGTTCCGCTATACTCATCCTCTTTATAGCTTAGTTCGAGTCCTCGTAGATGTACATGCATGTCTATGAAGCCGGGAAGCGCTATCCCTAGCTTTGAGAGATCGAAATGCGCATCAACCCCCTCAATTCTTTGGAAACCTTTTAGGACGGATACGACGACTCCACGGTACGTAACCAACGTTACGTCGAGGACGTCTCCACGATGGAAGTATCTCAGCCATAGGCTAGTCCAGGCTGCGGAGATGGTGCATCACCTCGGAGCATCTGAATGCTGGGCCATCGATGCATAGAAGCTTTGTGCTTCCTCTAATGTAGCACGAACCGCATATTCCTCGACCACACTTCACGATCGTTTCCATCACTACCATGGGGTCGATGCGTTTCAGCTCCATGTCTTCGCATACGGCTCTAAGCATAGGGTTCGGACCGATAGCTATTACTGCGTCGTAGCTATGTACGTTGGCTACGCTCTTGAAGAGCTCGAGCACTGTACCTCGAAAACCGTAGCTACCGTCATCCGTAGAGATCTCTATGCGATCAGGTTTGTCTACGAAGATCTTATCCAGATCGAAGAGTTCGCTACGTGTCTTGGCACCCCAAAACAGATGCGTTTCGCATCCATGTACAGTTAGCGCAGATACGAGCAATGGCGTAGGAGCTATACCTATGCCACCCGCTAGGATTGCAACGCGCTTCCATTCGGGACGTATCGCAATGCCTTTACCTAGAGGTCCACGAATACCGAGAACACTTCCAATACCTATACTCGCCAACTTCTGCGTGCCTACTCCACGAACTCTGAAAACGATGGTTAGCTCACCATCGCAGCTGTAGTGCGATATAGACATCGGCATCTCCTTGACTCCCGGCACCCATACCATGACGAACTGCGCTGGTGATGGATACGATTCGAATGGTTCGACTAAACGTAGCTTCGCTAAGTAGATCCCGTTCGCAAGCATCTCTCTGTGAACGTAGCGAGCATGTCTAAGAGTGGTGCTTGATAACGAGTTTCGCAACTTCATCTCCCTGTATCAACGTGCCACAGTAGCAGCACTGAAGTACGAGCGGGCTCCTCTTAATGACTACGAACCTAGTCTTGATGGGTTCACGACTCTTGTTAGTTATGCACGTTGGGTTGGGGCAGCGAACGACTCCTTCAACGATGTCCGGTACTTCAGCGCGGAACTTCTGAACGACGTTGAAATCGTCTATTATGTTGATGGTGGCGGTAGGAGCTACTAGAGCTATCATGTTAACTTCCTCGGGCTTCAGCTTCTTACCCTCGATCTTTACGATGTCCTTCCTGCCAAGCTTCCTACTCTCGACGTTCATAATCACGGCGATTCTAAGCCCTTCTCGACCCGTTAGCCCGAGTACGTTGAGTACTTCAAGTGCTCGTCCAGCCGGTATGTGATCGATTACTGTGCCGCTACGAATCTTTGTAACCTTCAACGTGTGTTCAGCATGTTCGGAACTCATAGCTCTCCACCTAGGATGAGAGTTAGTAGAGCCATTCGTACCGGTACTCCGTAGGAAGCTTGGATAAAGTACGCGGCGTGCTTGGTTTCATCGACGCGGAAATCTATCTCGTCTACGCGAGGAAGTGGATGAAGGATCTTGAGCTCTGGCTTGGCATTGCGAAGAAGATCTACGGTTATGCGGTACGAACCCTTAACCTTCTCGTACTCCATGGGATCCGGAAACCTTTCCTTCTGAATTCTCGTCACGTACAAGACGTCTATCTCGCTTATGACATCCTCGATACCGCTCCGCTCTTCGAACGGTATACCTTTCATTCGCAAGGTTTCGAGTACCTCTGGTCGAGCTCGCAGTAAGGGTGGCGAGATTAAGTATATCTTGCGTGGTTTGAACAGCGTAAGTCCGTATATGAACGAGGTAGCTGCTCTCCCATACCTTAGATCCCCTACCACGGCGTAGGTCAACCCATCGATCGTTTCGAAGAGCGTTCTGACAGTGTATAGATCTATCATTGCTTGCGTAGGATGATGCTGTTTTCCATCGCCAGCATTCACGACGGGGACATCCGCGATCTCGGCAGCGAATTTCGCTGCTCCTTCGAACCTGTGTCGGAGCACTATGAGGTTGGCATAGCTGTTGAGCATACGTATGGTATCGGCAAGGTTCTCTCCCTTAGCAACGCTTATCGCTTCCTCACCCGTGAACCCTATCACATCGGCTCCCAACCGCTTCGCAGCAACTTCGAAGCTTAGCCTAGTCCTCGTAGACGGTTCGAAGAACGCTAACGCTACAACCTTTCCCTCCAGAACCCTCAGCTTTGTATTGAGGTAACGCCTAGCTCTATCAGTGTACTCGAACAGTATCTCCAAGGCTTTGCGATCGAAGTCCAGTATCGATATAACGTCCTTTCCAAGGAAGGGATTGTGCACGAAGCCCTTCCTACATCACTAAGGCTATAGATAAAAATCTTTCGCAACGCTACCTACTCAGAGCAAGCCAATGAAGCGAGTACTGTTCCCGGTACGACGTACCTTACACTGTGGTGGAAGAGAAGGATTCCGTTGCATGGAGCTCTCACTTCGACATCGTCGACCATTCCAAGAACTTCGTTTTCCACAACTTGTTCACCACTACGTTTAGAAGGTATGAACACGCCTTCCACGGGTGTACGTACGTACTCAATCCTTTGATACGTATGGTAGGAACGTTTAGAGCTCTTTCTCTTCACTACTCCGAGACCTGCTAAGACATCGAGTAGAGCATCGACGTAGTGCTCAAGGTCGTTTGCGCTGCTTGCTTCGTTGAGTACAAGCATAGCGAAATCTTTGCCTTCTAGTTCTGGAATCAGTGGGGGAAGCGAAGGTTTTGAATTCACTACGATTTCTGTTGGAGGATGAATGCGGGTCCTATCCAGCTCGACGATGGTGTGCTCTACGGCGTTGGGAAGGCTATCGACGATTAATACGACCTCGGCTTCTCGAAGAATTGCAGCGATCCTCTCCTTCATTGCATCGTACACAGCTTCGAAGGTATAGCGGTAACGAAGATCGATGGAAGCACCGAGCCTATAGACGAACTCGTTGAGTAGAGGAACTATCCTTATCCTACGCTTAGGTGAAGAATCCTTCAACCTCTTCGCTAAGAGATTGAGTACGGCTATCGAGACGTGCGATTCGGGTGCGATACCTCCCATAACCACTACTTCGGGAGGTTCTCGACCCGCTACATAGCATGTGAATCCTAGGAAACGTGGAAGAACTTCAATGCGTTCTATCAGCAGCGGCATGCTAGTCCCTGCACTTAATTCGTTTAACTAGCTGAAAATCTTGTACATAGCTCCGTCCAAGTTCGATCGCTACGTGTGCACGGGCTAGTTCATGTCCAAGGTATGCAGCGTGATGAAGCGTGGATACGTATCCCCGATCTATGGCTTCGTATGCTAGTGCGAGAGGATCCCTACCACGCAAGAGTACTACGCCTTTCCTTCCCATGTAGAGCACCTCTATCACGCGTCTATACTTATCGGCGCGTACCTTGAACACGCCCATGGGATCGGGTCTGGGCGTTGTAGAGCGTTTCTCAACCTCTATCACTCGATTGATGTTCTGAGACGTAAGCTCTATGTCCAGTGGGTGCGCTTCCTTTGCTAAGAATAGATCTATGCCGAGATCCCGTGGCATCGTGTTGCGGTGTAGTGCTAGCATTGCTAGATCTCGCGCTTTGCTAACTTCGTTGATTAGATTGAAGCTCCTTCCCACACCTTCGTAGACTACGACCAGCGAAATACCGCATTCAAGTGCGATACACGTAGTAAGCGCTGCGATCCCGATGCTATCAGCATCCAGATACTCTACAACGTTGTTCACCGTTGCTTGAAGCGGGCATGGAAGGATCTGTGAAGCTCTTCTATAGGTTTCGAGCGAGTATACGAATCCCTTCAACGGAGGATTCAGTACGAGATCCAATACTACTCTCTCGAATCCATGCTCCTTCGCTCGGTTCAGGATCGTAAGTGCATTCCTAAGCTTATCCTCGGTCGACGCACCGGTAAGCACTGGTATACTTACCGCGCAGTGCTTGAGATCTTCGCGAATCTCTTCGACTAGTTGAAGAGGTATGTTAACGATAAGATCGACTTCTCGAGCGAGCAAACGTAGTTTCGAAACTTCGTAGCAATCTATGGCGAGGGGTTTACCAAGCTCGATCTCTAGGCGTTTAAGGATTTTCTTCGCATCGTCTACATCGATAGTATCGTCGACTGCTAACCCAACTACGTCTGCGCATTCAAGATGCTCAACGAAATCGATGCCCCTTCGAATAAGTTCAGGTAGGAGTAGTCCTACGACACGGATCGGAGGAGGTTTAGACGTGATACATACGTTTCTTAGACATATGCAACTAGAAAGCGTGCAGACCGATACCGTATCAAGTTCTAGATTCGCGAGCCTAGCCTTCGCTTGCTGTGAAACGATGTAGTCGGCTGCAAGATCTGGAGAAAGGTTTAGTAGCTCCGTGCTTGACATGCATAGCAGATTCTTCGTCATCGAAGCGTGGATGAACCCCTTAACTGCCTTAACGCCGAATCGCTTCTCGAGTTCGCGAGCGCTTCCTCTAACGAGCCCTGGAACTATGATCAGATCGTAGTTCCTAAGAGTGTCGGATCCGAGTACCCGCTCGATTACATTGCATATCGTAACAGTGTCGAGCAGAGAGATCACGTCAACGGGCAGCGTAAGGATCTCTACCTCGTGCTCTCTACAGCCATCGCGCTGTGCTTCCCTAACGCCTTCCTCAACGGTTCTTCTAGCAAGCCTACTCGTTATCAGCAAGATTCTCAATGCTTACGCATCCTCCTAATCTCTTCTACGCATTGCTCTATGCAGCTCTGAAGTGCTTCTCCTACGTATCCTTCCTCTAAGCATCGCTCTCTACAAACGCGAACGGGATGTGTCAATGCATAGTCGTCGATATGCTCCGACATGATCTCTCCTAAGGCTCCCAGATCTCGACGTAGTTTATATCCTCGCTAACGAGTCGATGCTTAGCGTGATGAGGTTTCTGGTCACTGAATAGTGATGAACCCTGCCTAGCTGATAATTCATCAACGCTTTTTACGTATACAAACGAATCTACGAATCGAGGTGCGCTCGGATGCCTAAAGCAGTTGTTCTGATAAACACCGATGTTGGTATGGAGGACGAGGTTGCAAAGATGCTCGCTGAGATCCCGGAGATCAAGGAAGCGTACATAGTTTACGGTGTCTACGATCTGGTAGCCATCGTGGAAGCTCCATCGTTCGACGATCTGAGGAGCGTTATCGTGAACAAGATACGCAAGCTACCACATATAAAGAGTACGACCACGTTGATAATAGTCGAAAAGTAAGGAGCGCTAGGTACAAACGCACTCATATATGTTTTTACCGTTGCTATACATTAACGCAGTTGATTCTTGTACATGGGACGGGTAGAGCTATATCTACGTCTAGTACTCTATAAACGAGGGGCATAGTGTTCGCATCATACGAAGAATTCGTGGATTTCATCCTAAGGTTGCAGAACTGCTATCGTCTATCGAAACTCATAGAAAAGAACCTAGTCGAAAAGATAGAGCTTCTGACGAGGGTTCGTGCAGGTATAGCCATAGCAGTCGCATTATGGTGCTTCCGCGGCTTCAAGCAAAGAATGCTCGACTACTCAGACATCGTATACGTCCAGCGTAGGCTCGCGAACTTTATCTCTAAGCTCGATCCCGTTGAGAGAAAGCTCGTAGAAGTCGTAACGATGTTATCTCCCCAAAGTCTAGGACTCGATATCGCAACTACTGCCAGTCGCTGTATGGTTAGCCCATCCCAGTTGATCGCATTGGTGCAGAGCTCGAAGATTCTACGGGAATGCTTAGAGTTAGCATTATCGGCTCCGCGGATCGACGAACCGTTGAGACATGATAAGAGGCTGTGCCTATCCGATCACCTACTCCTACCCCCTGCACATGCAGCCGTAGACCTGTACATGAAGATGATTATCGACGCGTTAATGAGCAGCGAT
>JAMOOB010000173.1 GCA_027066265.1 Desulfurococcales archaeon | reverse complement strand
AGGCTGTAGATGGCACGTTGTATGGCCTGAAATATCGTTCGTGCCGATATACGTTATCAGTTCAGTCGATTGGAATGGTCTACACGAGATAGATCTTCCGTACGATCAGCTTCCACAGCACTACACTGAACTCCTATGGAGTGCACATCTAGAACTCGTATACTACGGTTCCGTAGGGACGGAGGAAGGAATCTTCTACACTGATTCATCTAGCGTTAGCTATATCGGTGGAGGTGAAGGACTCGCCGCTTCAATCGTTTCGTTGTTCGAACCGTGGTACAATAAGGTATTGGAAGGTATACTAAGTTCGTTAAATAATCCGATTGCACGTGAAATGATAGGATTCACTATCTCAGCAATAGCATTTACACAGTTCTATATAGAGGCATCTGGCTTAGCGCACATCGTCAAAGGTAGGGTTTCCATTGCTACAGACAATGATTACCCAGTATACATCTACAAGATGGTGTGTCCCGACGTACTAGCACAGAAATATAGTCAGATCGGGTACGTGCCGTACGCCGTAGAGTACAGAATGATTGCTGGCTATGGTACTGCTCCGCCTCCAGGTGCTACGAATCGTTGATGTGCTTCGTCTAGTCGCGTATCTCTATCTCAATCCTTTTTATGGGTTGTGGTACTCCTTTCAGTGAAGCTATGAAGCCTCTGACTATGTTTCTCAGCAGGTTCTTTACGAATGGATTCATCGGGATCTCGATTCCGTTTATGCGTAGCGTTACGCTGGATATCCTTGGGCATCCTCGGGCTTCTCCTCTTAGGTACGCCTTGGCGAGGTCTAGGCATGTAGCGTAGCCGCAGTGACCGCAATCGAGTTTGGGAAGCTGTTGATATACGTAGTCGAGGGCTCGATCTGCAACGAGTTGGCTAAGCTCGTCGAGTTCATCGAATGTGTAGACCCTTACCCGATGCTCGAATCTCTTCGGTGCTACGATGGCTATGGTAGAATCGTCGACGAGATTCAGGGCTTCGGTATCTCTGTAGACAACGATCTTCTCACCGATCTTCGCATCCCTAAACCCTTCGACTACGACTATGGGTGTGGATAGCATGGCTAAGCAATCCTCGAGATCGTCGCTCCACCTAGATACGTAGAGCACTGCCAACCCTCTACACGATGCAACTACTCGTAGAGCTCCCGATGCTATGTAGCGCGAACTATCCTTCTCCTCCAAATCGATTTCTCTACAATGCTTCACAACACCAACAACGTAGCCTCTACGAACGAGGTTCTCAACGATGTGCGTACCAACGGTTGTCTTCCCAACCCCCGATCCGTGGGACACGATGCGAACTACGTAGGGTTTCACGTACGTACCACCCGATAGGTACCGGGACGAGGACAGTATACGAATCCACGTGCACGAAGTCTCTCGAGGCAGTTGCGTACTTCGCTCGGGTTGAGCTTTAGATGCTCTACTACAGCGTTCTCGGGAACGCCGTGCGGATAGCTATGCTCGAGCTCTTCGATTGCTCTAAGCACAACGATTTCGAGATCCCTAAGCTTCACGAACTTCCTCGGTCTTAGACGAAGCTCTTCAACGATGTTCTCCAACGCCTGTATAAGCATTCTGTAGGCTTGGTCGAGCAGCGATCGATCTACGATCTCGATCATGCGTGTTCTCGCTATGGAGAACGCTATCCTTAGAACCGTCGATGGTTTGCCGAGGTGATCGATGCTGAGCATGGGGGTGGATAGAAGGTCTAGATCGATACCGCTAGCCTCTACCCATCTACGTATGCGATCCGCTAGATCCTCTACAACTCGCCATAGATTGGGTTCCGCTAAACGCGGTGTGAATCCTTTGAGGTACACGCTGTAGTCAACGACATCGAGATCTACGGATCGTTGACTAGGGTCGGAAGCTCTTAGCACGGCTACGGGGTAGTCGGCGTGGATGTCGAGAACCTTGTTAGGGTCTTCGCATTCTATCCCTAGCGAGAGCTCAGCTACCTTGCTACGCTCAACAGGTTTCGAAGTTCTTCGATACCTCCAGACGTAGGGTATGGATACCGTGTTCTTCGAGAACCAAGTGCATAGGTAGCTACGTCCACGACCAACAACCACCTTCCTAAGACCACCTACACCAACGATTCGTGGACTCGATACGAGGCTGAGCACGGCTAGGTCCTCGGGTTTGGATACCTCGAAACCA
>JAMOOB010000172.1 GCA_027066265.1 Desulfurococcales archaeon | reverse complement strand
TAGATGGAAGCTTGTAGCACTCGAAGCTTCGATGAAGTACGCTCTGATAGGTACCGCAGCAACAACGCTGTACTTCCTAGCAGTCGTACTGCTGTACCACGCCTTCGGAACGCTCAACATCGCCGATCTCGTGGAGAAGACTCGTGGATTGGAGGGACTCGTACCTCTACCCATCAACAACGTCGAGGTTCTTGCGGTGGTCAGCGCTGTAGCGGTATCGATAAGCATGTGGACCTTCATGTACCTATCCGCGATCTTTCCCAACCACTTCTGGCTACCCGATGCCCACCCCGAGGCACCGACACCCGTATCGGCACTGCTATCCGGTCTCGTCGTGAACCTAGGTATCTACATCTACGCAAGGTTCCTCTACACGATCTTTGGACGCGGGAGCGTGCTGGATGCAGCGATCGTTGAGCCCCTAGGGGTTTCGGTACGCAGTACGCTGATGATTCTCGGAGCCGTGCTTGGAGGGATAACGGCGCTCCTCGGAGCGATGCTTATGTCGGTTCAGAACGATGTTAAGAGACTCCTAGCCTACAGCACGGTGAGCCACATGGGACTGCTCTTCATGTCTCTATCCCTAGGATTCGCAGCTTCCCAGAGCTGCGAGAAGCTGTTGCTCGAAGCAACGCTGTTCCACACACTCGTCCACGGCATTGCGAAGGCTCTGCTCTTCCTAGCCACCGGCATGCTGATCGTCGCTACGGGGACCCGTCTCATCACTGAGTGGAGCGGTGTTGGAAAGCTATGCCTACCCGCCGCCGTAGGCACGATCGTAGGAGCCCTAACGCTGCTTGGAGTACCGCCGTTGGCAGGGTTCTTCAGCAAGCTACTGCTGGTAAGAGCCTACCTAGCGTGCGGCAACATCTACGCAGTCGTAGTGCTGGTGCTGGCAAGCGTACTAGCGATACCGGGCTACATCAAGCTGATCAACGCCGTAGCCATGGGAACGCCGAGCAACGGCAAGAAGCTCGGGTTAGTAGCTACACCCGGATACCTAGTGCTATCGATACTGGTACTGCTATGCGTAGCGCTAGGACTCGTCTACGTAGCTGGTCTACTCGATCCAGTACTCTCCCGAGCCATAGACCTATCCTTCGGATCGAAAGGACTCGAAAACCTGGTAGAGATCTCGAAACACGTTCTCCAAACCTTCAAACCCTAGCACCTAGACCGAGAAACAGTTGCTAAGCTTCATGAAGAGAGACAAGCTCTTTTCCCTACGTGGCGAAGCCCTCGATCCTACTCAGTAACGCGATGCATCTCCATTCTCTTCTTCGCGAACTACGTTGCTCGCGTTGCGGCTATAGACCAAGGTCTCCGTGTCTTGAGCTAGATCTATCCTTGTGAATAGCTGTAGCTCCGTATCTCAAGCTCTTCATAGACCGCTGTAACGAGTTCGTGGACACGGCTACCTCATCTACGCATACAGTGCGCTATCGATGGGGTGCAGTTCTATGTCTTCGACGAGTCAGAGACCCGTTCCCTACGGCGTCGACAAGACAGTGGATGCGTTGAGCAACGCTGCGCTGCAGAAGGTATCGATGACGCCGGGAAGGCTACTGTTCACGGGATTCATGGCGGGTGCCTGCATCGCTTTCGGATTCATGCTGGCAGTGATAGCGGGCTGCATAGCTAAGCTACCACCGTTCGTAGGACCCGACGGTACGTTCAACAAAGCGTTGCTGAAGATCTTGCTGGGAGCAGTGTTCCCCGTAGGCTTAATCATGATCTGTATCGGTGGAGCCGATCTGTGGACGGGCAACGCTCAGGTAGTACCCTATGGAAGGATGACGGGTAAGACGGATCTGAAGAAGGTGATATACAACTGGATCGGTAGCTACGGAGGTAACTTCATCGGTAGCGTCTTCCTAGCATTCCTAGCAGTCTTCGGAACCGGTCTATTCCTAAACAACATCTTCGCCGATACCGCGATCAGTATAGCGAAGACCAAGGTCTCGCTCGGTTGGTGGAAAGCGTTCTGGCGTGGTGTAGGCTGCAACTGGTTGGTGAACATGGCTGTATGGCTCTACGCGAGATCCAACGACTACGCTGGTAAGTGGCTAGGCATCTGGTTCCCCATCTTCGCCTTCGTAGCGATTGGCTTCGAGCACAGCATCGCCAACATGTGGGTCATACCGACAGCGATCTTCGCAAGCAACTACGCGATCACGTGGACCGACTTCATACTCAACAACCTGATCCCGG
>JAMOOB010000171.1 GCA_027066265.1 Desulfurococcales archaeon | reverse complement strand
CACGGGTATCGCACACGCGTTCTGAAGCTTCAATGCGAGCTCTATCCCTCTACAACCAGTGCTCGAGGACAGAGATGCATCTAGCAGTTCTACGCATCGATGTGGAACCACGACTGTGTACTCCAAACAATTGCCACGAATCTCGAAATCGTTCCCCGCAACGATTCTGAATTGTTGTAAAGGTATCGGTACAAGTATCTGCGCTTTCTTGCCGAGAATATCGATGTGAAGCATTAAGGCGCACGCACTCTTCCGCTCAAGAACTTCGTATGTTAGCTCCGATACGGGTTCGCTACTCTCAATAACTACATGGTTACCTAGGGCTTGCACTGCGTAGCTATACCGCTGTTTCGATTTGTTGAACGTACGAACCTTGCGTGAAGGTACTATGAAAGCAACGATGTTAGAGCTTGGGATGGAGTAACGTTTCTGAAGACGTACTTTCTTAACGGTATTCCCTATCTTCACTGCAAGCTCGATATCGTCCTCGACCGGTATCAGAGGGATGGTGCTAGGCAGAGTCAACGTATCTAGATCCACGATAATGCGTAGAGGAGGTATAGTCGTTCCCACGACGAGCGTCTTCGGATACCTATCGCGTACCTTCAAACCGTATGCATGCGAACAAAGCTGAATCTTCTCAGCGTTAGCTGGTGTAGACAACGTATCGCTAGTGATGGGAACGACGATCGCGATAGACGAAAGACTGCGAAGGAAAGGTCCACTGCTTTTCGAAGTATCGATGCATACGACCTCATCTCCATTAAGACACGCGAGTCTACTCCTTGTAACAGGGATACAGTTAGAGAATCGCACTACGTTCCTAAGCTCTAAAACGAGGGAATCCATATCTACTTCATACACGTACGTGGTGCTAGTCGTTGAAATCACGAGAAGATTGCGGTACGTATACGCGTTCGAGACAATTTTATCGAGATACAGCTCTATAATGGAACCCAACGATTCTAGCACTAAGATTCGAGAACCCGTACCCTCCCGACATACGAGTACCAACGAATCCTTGTATGCGTGTAGCACTCTAACCTCCGTACAGGGAACCTTATGCATGGATACTATCTCGCTGCTCTCCTTGTCGACTACGTAGATAGTTGAACCCCTAGACAAAAGCACGTATCTACGTGTAGATGCTACCGGTAGGGCATCGAAATCTTGGAGCATCAGTACGTTTCCATCGATTAAATCGAGCAGTATTAAATTCGAACTAGAACGATGGAAAATCACGTTGTATGCAAGCTTTGCTTTGCGAATATCAAGGTTCCCGAACTCGATGTAATGCTCAATTCCATAGATACCGTCATCCACGAAAAGAGTAGCATTAGAAGAACTTTCGATGCATAACGTTACGTTTATGAATTCGTTCTCAAACCTCACAATGTCTAGGCACGAGCCTAGAGTTTCCATTCCTGAAGAAGACAATGCTAGCATGCTACGCTTCTCGAGATCTACAATCACTGCGTAGTCTTCTAATGGTGCGTATGCATAGGAATAGATATCTAGTTCCTTCTCTAGTTCTACAACCTCGAGACGATCATCGTTGAAAATCAGCGTTGAACGTCTTCTTGCGATATCGAATAACGCTATCGTGCGTGAATCTACGCGTAGAGGCTCTAACGAGTTGGAATCGAAATGCTTTAAATCGAAGAGATCGAATGGATTTGCAATCACGTACCTTCCCTGCTCTTCGAATACGAAGGGAGTAGCCTCGACATGGAGATAGTACCTCGTTGGTAAGGCGTAGGGATGCACTGCTAGTTCGGGAAATCTCAGGGATTGGAATTTGATGGGACTGAACCTCACGGTGTTCACTGAGGTTGGTAAACGGTACCTCCACGCAATCGTAGATGCTTGTCTACAGAGCATTCAGACCCCATATACCGATACCCTTAAGAGATGTTCATGTTGGGAACCGAGTAACTAGGGATCTGCATTGAGATCCCGCGAAAAGTTGTTGAGAATACTCGAAGCGTTGAAAGATAGGATCGCGTCTCCTAGCGATGTGATTGCGTTGACTAGCCTACCACGTTATGAAGTGCTTGCATCGTTCCACGTACTTGAAGCTCTGGGAATAATTGAGGTAGTCTACGTCCGAGGCAACTACAAGCTGTATAAGTTAACGCCTACGGGAGAAGAATTATTGAAAGCGTTGAGTAGCGGAAAAGCTTTCACGCTTCGAATAGAGATCGTCGAGGAACCC